>JADYXV010000269.1 GCA_020853995.1 Novosphingobium sp. | reverse complement strand
GAGCCTGGATATTTTCTGGCTGAAGGACGACAGCCTGGACAACCTCGACGATCTGCCGCCACCCGATGTGTTGCAGCAGGAGATCATTGAGCATCTCGAAGCTGCCTTGACGTCGTTTAGGGATGTGGCAGTGGGATTGCAAGGCAAATGATCCACGGTGCGCGCGGTAGCGCGAGCGTCTTGCCTGAACCGCTGTGCTTTTGCTTGCTTGACAGCCCGTGAGTTCTGCCCCAGTCTTGGTCTAAAAGCCGCCGATGGGTTTTCCATCGGTGACTTTGGTCTGGAGGAGAAGATCATGTTCTGGCTGCTGTTGATCTCTATCGGGATAATCGTCATTGCTGTGTTTGGCTTGCCCGGCCTGCGCCGGCTGGTGATCACCGGCCCGGTGTTTACGCTGTTCAAGAAAATTCTGCCTGCGATGTCGCAGACAGAAAAAGACGCTATCGAGGCGGGCACCGTGTGGTGGGAAGGCGAACTGTTTTCCGGCAAGCCGCAATGGGAAAAACTGCTGGCCTATCCGCAACCGAAACTTACGCCCGCCGAACAATCGTTTCTCGACAACGAATGCGCTGAATTATGTCGCCTGACCAATGACTGGGAGGCGACACAAGTGCATCACGACCTGTCGCCCACCGCCTGGCAGTTCATCAAGGACAAGGGCTTTCTCGGCATGATCATCCCGCACCAATATGGCGGGCTGGCGTTCTCGGCCTATGCGCATTCGCAGATCGTGCAGAAACTGTCTTCGCGCTCTTCGGCGGCGGCCGTTTCGGTGATGGTGCCGAATTCGCTGGGTCCGGCGGAACTGTTGTTGCGTTATGGCACAGCAGCGCAGAAAGATCATTACCTGCCGCGCCTGGCCAAGGGGCTGGAAGTGCCCGCCTTCGCGCTGACCAATCCGCATGCCGGTTCGGATGCGGCGGCGATTCCCGACACGGGCATCGTCTGCATGGGCGAATGGCAAGGCCGGCAAGTGCTTGGCATGCGCGTCACCTGGGAGAAACGCTACATCACGCTGGGGCCGGTGTGCACGATTCTCGGTCTGGCGTTCCATCTGCACGATCCAGATCACCTGCTCGGTGAAGTCGAGGACATCGGCATTACCTGCGCGCTGGTGCCGAGCAATCATCCCGGCGTGCATATCGGCCGCCGCCATTGGCCGCTGAATGCGGTGTTCCAGAACGGGCCGAACTGGGGCGAGGACGTGTTCATGCCGCTGGACTGGATCATCGGCGGCCCGGCGATGGCGGGCCATGGCTGGCGCATGGTGATGGAATGCCTGGCTGCGGGACGCGCGATCTCCCTGCCATCGACCAGCACCGGCATCGCCAAGCTGGCGGTGCGCGCCACCGGTGGTTATGCTCGGGTGCGCAGCCAGTTCAACCTGGCGATTGGCAAATTCGAAGGTGTCGAAGAAGCGCTGGCGCGCATGGGCGGCAACACCTATCTGATGGATGCGGCGAGAATCATGACCGCCGGTGCAGTGGATTTGGGCGAGCATCCGTCGGTGGCCTCGGCCATCGTCAAATACCACATCACCGAACGCGCACGCGGCGTGGTGAATGATGCGATGGACGTCCTCGGCGGCAAGGGCATTTGCCTGGGGCCGAGCAACTTCATGGGCCGCGCGTATCAGCAGATACCGATTGCCATCACGGTGGAAGGCGCGAACATCCTGACACGCAGTTTGATTATTTTTGGCCAGGGGGCGATACGCTGCCATCCGTATGTGCTGCGCGAGATGCAGGCGACGCAGCATGCCGATGCCAACGCAGGTTTGCGCGCCTTCGATGCGGCGCTGGTTGGTCACATCGGCTTCGCCATTGGCAATGCGCTACGCGCGGTATGGCTGGGGTTGACCGGTTCGCATTTTGTCAGTGTGCCGGCCAATGTCGCGCCGGAAACGAAGCGTTACTACCAACAGCTCACGCGCTTTTCATCCGCATTTGCGTTTCTCTCCGACGTGTCCATGCTGGTACTGGGCGGTGGTTTGAAGCGCCGCGAAAAGCTCTCGGCGCGGCTGGGTGATATTTTGTCGCAGATGTATCTGGCGTCGGCCACGCTCAAACGTTATCAGGACGAAGGCTGCCAAGCCGCCGATGCACCGCTGATGCACTGGGCCGTTTGGGATGCGATGTTCAAGGCGCAACAGGCATTTGAAGGCGTGCTAGCGAATTTTCCAAACAAAGTCGCGGCCTGGCTGCTGGCGCGGATTATTTTCCCGCTTGGCCGGCCGTATGTGGTGCCTGCCGATGCGCTAGGGCATGAGGTGGCGAAATGCCTGATCACGCCATCGGCCACACGCGACCGGCTGACCGACGGCATGCATCTGCCGCAAAGCGAAATCGAAGCCAGCGCCGACCCGGTGGGTCTGATTGAGCTGGCGCTGGCGGCGACACTCGCGGCAGAACCCACAGAAGCGAAATTACGTGCGGCAATGAAAAAAGTCGGTGCTGATGAAACAACTGCGCTACAGGGCGGTCGGTCAAAAGACTCCCTCCTCGCCGTAGCGGATGGCGGCACGGCGATGAATGAACGCGAACGCCTGCATCTGGCGCAGCAAACCGGTGTGCTGACGACTGCCGAGGCCACGCTGGTTACGCATCGCTACGATCTGCGCGACCAAGTGATTCGCGTGGATGATTTTCCGGCTGACTTTTCCTGAGTCGCACGCAGTTAAAATGACCTATTTTTCAGGAACAGGAAACCATTGATGAGCTCTACCGCCAAATTTTGCTGGGACGACCCCTTGTTGCTGGACCAGCAACTCAATGAGGACGAGCGCATGCTGCGCGATGCGGCACGCGATTATTGCCAGGGCAAACTGGCGCCACGCATCCAGATGGCATTTCGCAATGAAACCCCCGACCCGGACATTTTCCGCGAGATGGGCGGGATGGGTTTGCTCGGCGCGACCATAGGCACCGAATATGGCGGCGCAGGGTTGAACTACGTCAGCTACGGCCTGATCGCGCGTGAAGTCGAGCGCGTTGACTCCGGCTACCGCTCGATG
>JADYXV010000268.1 GCA_020853995.1 Novosphingobium sp. | reverse complement strand
TCGAAATTGTAGTCGTATGCCGTCCTGCCATCATCGCTAAGGACGAAGTTGGTTTTCAGTCCGCCAATAATCAGACGGCCCGGCGTCGGGATTTCGGTCAGAAGCTTAAGAGTCCTAGAATCATAGACCGCAACCAGATCCTGCCGCGTGCCCCGGTTTCCCTTTGTCCAGATCGTTTCCGCGACATAATAAGCTTTGCCTGAAGGATCGATGGCCATGTCGGAATCCCGGCCCGTGGCGATCATGCCGATCATCTTTCCGGTGGCGGAATCAAAAATGCTGGACCCTGCCGAGCCCCATCCGTTTTTGACAAAGAACCATCCCGTCTTGGGCGGCTCAAGCGTATTGACGGTGGCTTCCTCAGCCTCGGCCACGACCGTTTGCGCAAAGGCTGGCGTGGCCACGCTTCCTGCCATTACGCCTGCCAAAAGCATACTTGCCAACTTGCTGCGTACCAGCGTCATCATGGCCCCCTTCGTTTATCCGTGAAGTTTTGACGCATGTCCAGATTCGGTCAAGTTCCTTTTCGCATTTGCGAGAAATTGCACCAGTCAATTCGATCAGGATACTGTCACGGGCGATCAGCAAGGCCGGCAATTTCGCGGGATGTGATCGTCTGGGCAAGCTGGACCAGGGCATGCGCCGCAATGGCTGTAAAGGCCCGCATATGGTGCGCCCAAGGCTTTTCATAGCCAAGGAACGGGGTCGCCCCTTCCATTGATGCACTGATATATATGGCAACCGAGCGGACTTCATTAGCATTCAACGCCGGATTCAGTTCGGTAACATATTCCGCAATGGTGTTATGGACGCTTTGATAAAACAAGCGCACGCGATCGGCCACGAATTCGTTGTGATTGGCCAACGCCCATAACTCTGTAAATAGACGAGTGGTGCGTTTCCCGCCAATATCATCAAGGCACAACACGATCAGCAGGCGCAGGCGTTCGGCAGCATCGAGGCCGGGTTGACGCACCGTACGTTCCAGCACCTTGTCGTAATTGCCAATGATGTCATCCAGCAGGGTCTGGATCAGCAGTTCCTTCTTGGGAAAATGATAGCTGACATTGCCCACTTTCATCCCGCATTCCGCAGCAATCCGGCGGATGGTAAATGCCCCTGCCCCTTCGTCGATTAGAACGCGCAAGGCGGCTTTGATAATGGCATCAACAGTTTCTGCGCCGCGCACATAGGTTCCCGGGCGCGGGGAAGAAGGCAATTCGGTTTCTCGATGTTCAGGGCGGGCTGCAGCCATGCTTTGCGCATAACACCAGAGCGAGGTCTGCGCCAACCGCAATGACCATGAAACTGCAAGTTGTTGCAGCGGATGCTGTCGGGCCAACCCAACAAGGTGCTTGACCACTGCGGCATCTCTGTCCAATTTTGTTCTGAAATTGTAGAGTGACGTCAAATCATGGCGGTTTGGCCGCGAAGGACTTCGTCCAGACATTCAAGGACATAAGCCGATGAGTATTTCCCTCACCGTAAATGGCCGCAAGCGCATGGTCACAGCAGAAGTTGACAAGCCGCTGTTGTGGGTGCTGCGCGAAGACCTTGATATGCCGGGCACCAAATTCGGATGCGGAGCCGGTTTATGCGGCGCATGCACAGTCCATCTTGATGGCGAAGCGGTTCGTTCATGCCAGACGCCGTTTGGCGACGCCGCTGGCAAGGCGATCACGACAATCGAAGGCGTTGCAAGCAACGCAATCGGCAAGCGTGTTACCGCTGCATGGGCCGCGCTTGATGTGCCACAATGCGGCTATTGCCAAGCTGGGCAGATCATGTCGGCAACCGCCCTGCTGAAGCAAAACCCCAAGCCGACAGCGGACGATATCGATGGATGGATGAGCGGTAACATCTGCCGCTGCGCCACGTACTTGCGGATCCGCGCAGCAATCCGGCAAGCTGCCGGACTTGGGCCGGAAATAGCCGATTCAAGCGTTTCGGACGGGGAGCAAGTGGCATGAGCAAAGTAGCCGTTTTGAACCGCCGATCTTTCATGGTCGCATCGTTGACGAGTGGTGCGGTGCTGACGCTGGATGCTACAGTCGTCCTGGCCGCACCCGCTTCTGGCGCGGCATCTGATGTGCTCAACGCATTTGTGCGGATCAACACAGACAATACGGTTACGATAGGCGCCAAAAACCCCGAAATCGGCCAGGGTGTAAAGGTTATGCTGCCGATGCTGATTGCCGAAGAACTGGACCTTGCCTGGGAACAGGTGAGGATCGAGCAGACAGACGCGGATGAAAAGCTTTACGGTGCACAAACGGCTGGCGGTAGCACGGCAACCCCGCGCAACTGGCTGCCGATGCGCCAGGTGGGCGCAGGTGCACGTGCGATGCTGGTTGCAGCGGCTGCGAAGCAATGGGGGGTTGATGCTGCAACGCTTTCGACTTCGCGCGGTGCGGTGCTGCACAAGCAAAGCGGGAAGAGCCTGACTTATGCGTCATTGGCGAAAGCGGCGTCGGCGCAAACCCCGCCTGACCTTGCCAAAGTCGCGCTGAAAGATCCTGCCGCGTTCACGATCATCGGGCAATCAAAGCCCGGCGTCGACGTGCCCAAAATCATCAAGGGTGAACCGCTATTCGGAATAGACACACGCTTGCCTGGCCTTGTCCATGCTGCAGTGGTGAAGTGTCCGGCGCATGGCGGCACAGTGGTTTCCATCGATGATGCAGCCGTCAAGGCCATTCCAGGCGTGATTGCGGTGGTGCCGGTAAACAGCGGTTTTGTTGAGGCGGGGAAAAGCGATACCGTACTGATCGTCGCGGACAGCTGGTGGAAAGCCAGCAAAGCACGCGAAAAGCTGATGGTCACATGGGATGACGCTGCTGTGTCGGGCTTTTCTACCGCGGGTTACGAAAAGGCTGCAGCTGGCCTGCTTGGCTCTGCACCGCAAGCCAGCCTGTTCAAAGCTGGCGATGTGGATGCCGCGCTGTTGTCGGCTGCGAAAGTGGTGAAGGCAGATTACGAATATCCCTTCCTTGCCCATGCCACGCTTGAGCCGCAAAACTGCACCGCGCTTTTCAAGGACGGCAAGCTTGAGATGTGGGCGCCAAGCCAGTCTCCTGGCAATGGCCGTGCAGAAACTGCAAAGCTATGCGGGTTGGCACCGGAGGACCTGACGATCCACCTCACCCGCATCGGAGGCGGCTTTGGACGACGCTTGCTGAATGATTACATGGCCATAGCAGGGCAAGTAGCCAAAGCTGTTCCAGGCAAGCCGGTTCAGGTCATTTACGACCGAACCGACGATTTCCGCCACGATTTCTATCGACCCGCAGGCTGGCACAGGTTCAGCGCGGGGCTGGACGCGAGCGGTGCGATTGTGGCGCTGAAAGATCATTTCGTCACTTTTGGCAAAGACGGAAAAGCGGTTCGCGCAGGCGAAATGGCAGCAACGGAATTCCCCGGCCCTATCGTGCCCAATGTCGATTACGGCGTCAGCTACATTACCACAAACCTTGGCACAGGGTGGTTGCGCGCGCCGACATCCAACGCAATGGCATTTGTGTTCCAAAGCTTCCTTGATGAAGTGGCAGAAGCAGCCGGGCTTGATTTGCCCGAACTGATGCGCCGGACACTGGGTACATCACGCGAAATTCCGGGTGGACGGGCTCCATTCCATACCGGACGGGCACGTGGTGTCATTGATGCCGTGTGTAAAACAGCCGGGTGGAAGGGCCGGGAAAAGGGGCGCGGGTTCGGCTTTTATTTCTGTCACCTTGGCTACTTTGCCGAAGTCGTGGACGTTACCGTTACTGATGGTACGGTTAAAGTCGACAAAGTCTGGGTCGCCGGTGATGTCGGATCGCAAGTGATCAATCCTGTCAACGCGATGCATCAGGTGCAAGGCGCGGCTATCGAAGGATTGGGCCAGGCGATGCTTGGCCAAAAGATTGTGCAGGAAAACGGCGCGGTAACTGCCGAGAACTTTGGTGACTTTGCGCTGATGCGGATCGATGGCGTACCTCGCGAAATCGCGGTGGAGTTCATCAAAACCGATTTTTCGCCAACCGGACTTGGCGAACCTGCCCTGCCCCCGGTCATTCCCGCACTGGCCAATGCGATCTATTCCGTGACTGGAAAACGGCATC
>JADYXV010000267.1 GCA_020853995.1 Novosphingobium sp. | reverse complement strand
TGACTGCCGCAGGTATCCGAGTCAACGTCACGCTGATTTTTTCGCTGGCGCAATACGAGGCCGTGGCGCAGGCCTATCTGCGCGGGGCAGTGCGCTGGCTGGCTGGTGGAGGAAACGCCAAACAATTGCGCTCGGTGGCCAGCGTATTCTTGAGTCGCGTCGATACCCTGGTGGACAAACGCCTGGATGTGATTGCTACATCAGGCACAGCGGCTACAGAAAAAATTCAACAACTCAAAGGCAAGAGCGGCGTGGCACTCGCCAAACGCTGTTATTACCGGTATCTGGAGATTTTTCACGGCATGGAATTCGTCATGCTCAGCCAGGCTGGCGTGCGACCACAGACGCCGCTTTGGGCCAGCACCGGCACCAAGAATCCGGCTTACAGCGATGTGCTCTACGTGGAACCGCTGATCGGCGCGGAAACCATCAACACCCTGCCGGATGCAACCCTTGCCGCATTTCGCGAACATGGTCGTGCGGCAACCACGTTGACGACGGATATGAGTGATGCGCAAGCCCACATCAAGGCGCTGGCAGCACTGGGCATTGATTTGGATGACGTTGGCGAAACCTTGCAGATCGAAGGCGTGCGTCTTTTCGCCGAAGCGTATGAAAAATTGCTGGCCGCCGTGCAATGACATGCCTACCGTTCTGACACTCAACAGCGGTTCGTCCAGTCTCAAGGCCAGCCTGTTCCGCGCTGACGGCACGCGTCATGATTGGCGCTACGGGCCTATCGGGCCGAGCTTGGAGCACGATCACGCGGCAGCCCTTGACGCCTTGCTGAAGGATCTGGACGGGGAAGTGCCGCAGGCGATCGGCCATCGCTTTGTGCACGGTGGCGAGACCACTGCTGCTGCACGCCTGCTGGATGATGCAGAGATCAAGCGGTTGCACGGTATTATCCCGCTCGCCCCGTTGCACATGCCGGGCAATCTGCTCGGCGTTGAGCTATGCCAAGCAAGCTTTGATGCGCCGCAATTTGCCTGTTTCGATACCGCATTCCACCACACCCTGCCGGAACTGGCGCGCCGCTTGCCGATTCCAGATGAGCTTGGCATGCGCCGTTATGGTTTTCATGGCCTCAACTAGGCCTACATCGCATCCCGATTACCATCATTGCTGGGGGAAGTTGCGCTCGGTCGCGTCGTCGTTGCACACCTGGGCGCGGGCGCCAGCCTGTGTCTGATGGAAGGACTGAAGTCAGTGGATACCACCATGGGCTACACGCCAGCCGGCGGCATTCCGATGGGCACGCGCAGCGGGGATATGGATCCGGGGGTAATGCTGGAGCTAGCCAAACATTACGATAGCCAGGCATTAAGTGATCTGGTCTACCATCGCATGGGGCTGCTTGCACTATCTGCCGGAGAGAGCAGCGAGATGCACCGCTTGCTGGAGAGCCGCAGCCCGGCCGCCGGCTTTGCCGTAGACTATTTCTGCCGTCAGGTGCGCGCCGCCATTGGCGCTTTTGCCGCCAAAGTCGGCGGCGTTGATGCGCTGGTGTTCAGCGGCGGCATCGGCGAACATGCTCCACATATACGCGAACGCATTTGCCAACCCCTGGGTTTTCTCGGTTTTTCGCTCGACGCGATATCCAACCAAACCAACAGCATCCGGATCAGCACCATCGGCTACAAGCCTGTGCTATGTATGGCTGCGGATGAAGAGGCCGTCATCCATGATCTGGTTGTCTCATTGATGGGGGAGGGAATAAGGTAAGGCTAGACGGCAATTTTACGCGGCCGCCTTGCTACTGCCCAGCGGTAGAAACCCTGCTTGGCCAGTTCGACAATGCAGAGATAGACCAGCACCATGGCGCCGAGGATGAAATAAAACTTGGCGGGCGGGGGCACAAATCCGAAGTATGTGCCGACTGGCGTGAACGGCAACAGCACTGCGGTGGCGACAACCGCCAGCGAGGCTGCCGTCAGCAAGGGATGCGGGTGGCTTCGCAAGGGATTCTTGCGCGTGCGGATGATGAAGATCACCAGTACCTGGGTGCATAGCGATTCAACGAACCAGCCGGTCTGAAACAGTTTTTCATTCGCCTGAAAAACGACCAGCATGATGTAAAAGGTGAGGAAGTCGAACAGCGAGCTGATCGGCCCGATCACGAGCATGAAATTGCGCACAAAATTCATGTCCAGCACCCGCGGGGTATGCGTTTCGCTGGTGTCCACTTTGTCCAGCGGGATGGGAATTTCCGAGAGGTCATAGAGAATGTTGTTGAGCAGGATCTGCGTCGGCAACATCGGCAGGAATGGCAGGAACAGCGAGGCACCGGCCATGCTGAACATGTTGCCGAAGTTCGAACTGGTGCCCATCATGATGTACTTCATGATGTTGCCAAAAGTGCGCCGCCCTTCGAGCACACCCGCATGCAGCACATGCAGATCCTGTTGCAGGAGGATCATGTCGGCTGCTTCCTTGGCGACATCCACGGCCGAATCCACGGACAAACCGACATCCGCCGCATGCAGGGACGGCGCATCGTTGATACCGTCGCCCAGATAGCCGACCACATGGCCGCGCGCGCGGAGCGCCCGGATCACGCGCTCCTTCTGCGCTGGATTGACGCGGCAGAACAGGTTCACAACCTCCACCCGGGCCTGCAGGGCGTGATCGTCCATCTGTGCGATCTCCTTGCCGGTCAACAGCCCCGTTACCGGAATCTTCAACTCGGCGCAGATGTGGCGGGTCACCAAGTCGCTATCCCCGGTCACGATCTTGATCGCGATACCGGTTTTCTTCAGCGCCGCCAGTGCGGGCGCCGCACTGGTCTTGGGCGGGTCGAGAAAGGCGGCAAAACCGGCCAGCACCAGTTCTGTTTCATCGCTCACCACGGCATGGGGATGATCCCGTGGCACCTCGCGCCAGGCAATGCCCAAGGTACGGAAACCGCCTTCTTCCAAGGCGTGGTGCTGGCTGCGGATGTTCACCAGCGCCGCGTCATCCAGCGGCTGCTGAATGATCGCGCCGGGCCCGGCGCCCGGATGGGTGTCTTGCGCTTCATGGTGCGTACACAGCCCGACGATTTCATCGGGCGCGCCTTTCACCACCAGCCAGCGCGTCTCGCCGTTATCGATCAATACCGAGACGCGCCGCCGCTCGAAGTCAAAAGGTACTTCGTCGATTTTTTTCCAGGCGCCAATCTCGATGTGCTGATGGGCAAGAATGGCGTCATCCAGCGGGCTTTTCAGGCCGGTTTCGAAAAAACTGTTGAAGTAGGCCAGCTCAAGCACCCGTTGGCTGGGCAGGCCTTGCGCATCCACATGTCTTTCCAGGCGGATTTTTGCTTCGGTCAGGGTGCCGGTCTTGTCGGTGCACAGCACGTCCATCGAACCCAGATCCTGAATGGCGGACAGGCGCTTGACGATCATGTGTTGTCTGGCCATGCGCAGCGCCCCCCGCGATAGCGTGACCGAGATCACCATGGGCAGCAGTTCCGGCGTCAGTCCCACGGCCAGCGCCACGGCGAACAGGAAGGATTCCAGCCAGGGTTTGTGGAAATAGGCATTCACCAGCAGCACGAACATCACCATGAGCACGGTCAGGCGCATGATCAGCATGCCGAAATGGCGGGTGCCAAGCTCGAAAGAAGTCGGCTCCGTCGGCCGTGAAATGCTCTCGGCGATGGCGCCGATGGCCGTATCCGCGCCCGTTTTCACCAACCGCATGCGGGCGCTGCCGCTGATGACCGAGGTGCCCATGAACACCGCGTTGGTCGCCTCCTGCAAATCGGTGGCCGTAGCCGCCAGCACGCCGGGGCGCTTTTCCACCGGATAGGATTCACCCGTCAGCAGCGTCTGCTTGACGAAGAAATCACGCGCTTCCAGCACGCGGCCATCCGCAGGAATCAAATCGCCCGCTGCCAGCAGCGCGATGTCGCCGGGCACGACCTCGGTTACGGCAATCTCCAGCGGCTGCCCATCGCGCAGCACATTCACCCGAACAGAAACCGACTGGCGCAACTTTTCCGCAGCCGCGTTGGCGCGGTACTCCTGAACAAAATCCAGCGTGACGCTCAACAGCACGATGCAGCTGATGATGAGGAAGTTGGCCAGCTCCCCGGTAAATGCCGAGACCGCGCTGGCGGCGAGCAGGATGAGTACCAGCGGATTCTTGAAGCGGGCGAGATACTGGCGCAGCAGCGATTTTTTCTGCCGCTCGCGGAACAGGTTGGGGCCGAACCTGGCCAGCCGCGTTGCGGCCTCGACACCGGACAAGCCGGCAAGCCCGGTCGTTTCTTCCAGTGGCTCCAGCCACCAGGGGCGAGGCGTTGAATCTATCGGCATTTCCATTTCATTAGTGCCCGGTCAGTTTTGCGCGGCATCAGCGAGATTGCCGAACAATACGAACAGCATGACGAGCATGAATTTCCGCAGCATGCCATCCCCCCACGCATTACTGTTCGACGAGTATATGCCTCGCCAGATTTTTACAGGATGAAGTGG
>JADYXV010000266.1 GCA_020853995.1 Novosphingobium sp. | reverse complement strand
AGTGCTGTCAGAAATCACAGCGCAAGGCGAAACACGGCGGGAATTGGGTTCAGCAGGTGAACTGGTTGCATGTTTGCGCGATGTGTTCCTGCTGGATACGCCCGAGGTGGCTGATCTTTGGCCGGTGATCTGTGCGCGGCATGAGGCGTTGTTCGGCGATCAGGCGCTGCCCACCACATAACACGCCGCTGCCATCAGCAAGCCGGCGAACCGGTTCGAGCGGAATTTGGCAAGCGGATCGACGCCGTCCTCTTTCAGTGTGGTCACTTGCCAGCCAAGGTGCAGTGCCACGGGTACAAGCGCCAGCAAAGCTACAGCATCGGGCCGGACGAGCCACACCGCACCGCCCCAACACGCCAGCGCCATGCCGTAAAGCGCGGTGACACCTGCCCTGACCTGCTTTCCGAAGGACAGCGCTGACGAACCGATGCCAACCAGCGCATCATCCTCACGGTCTTGCAGAGCGTAAATCGTGTCATAGGCCATGCACCAAGCCCAGCAGCCCGCATAAAGCAGCCCGAGCGAGCCGAGGCGTTCGAAACCGGTCGCCTCAACCCAACCGACAGGTGCACCCCATGTAAACACTAGGCCAAGCCACGCTTGCGGCCAGCCGGTTATGCGCTTCATGAACGGATAGGCGGCGACAAGGCCAAGGCTACCAAGCGCGACAAGCTGCGCCTCCCATCGCAATTGCAGCAAAACGATCAGGCCGACGGCACATAGACCGAGCAACCAGCCCCATGCAGCCCGCTTGGAAACCGCTCCGCTGGCAATGGGGCGCAAGGCCGTGCGCGCGACGCGGGCATCGAGATCGGCATCGACAATATCGTTATAAACACAGCCTGCCCCACGCATGGCGATGGCACCTGCCAGCATCCATGCCAGAATGCCCCAGCGCGTTGTTCCGCCTGCCAGAAACAGACCCCATGCGCAGGGCCAGAAAAGCAGCCACCAGCCGATGGGGCGGTCAAACCGCGCCAGCAGCGCATAATCGCGCAACGGCTGCGGCAGGCGGGCGACGAGGCCCTTGTGTTCGCTATCGGGGACGATCTGTGCGGAAGTTGCCGGGTCCATGGCGAGAAGCCTTACCGTCTGTGGTGAAATCCGCTAGGCCGATATTGATGACAGCTACTCCTGCATGGCCCCCGAAGAGCGCACCGCGCCTGTTTGTCGAAATGACGCTGGCAGAGGGTCTGCGGCTGCCGATTGAGGGCGGGCAGGCGCATTATCTGGGCAAGGTCATGCGGATTGCGCCGAACGATGCGGTGATCCTGTGCGATGACCGGACCGGCGAATGGGTGGCGCGGGTTACGCAAGTCGAAAAGCGCGCAGTGGTGGTCGAGGTGGAGCGGCAAAGCCGCCCGCGCGAAAATGTGCCAGACTTCTGGTTGTGCGCCGCGCTTCTGAAGAAGCCGAACTTTGATCTGGTGCTGGAAAAGGCGACCGAACTGGGCGTGGCCAAAGTGGTGCCAGTGGTGACGCGGCGTTGTGTGGCGGACAAGCTGAACCCCGAGCGTGCGCGCACGATCATGACCGAGGCCGCAGAACAATGCGCGCGCACCGCCCTGCCAGCACTGGGCGAAACGGCAAAGCTGGAGCATATGCTGCGCGATTGGCCCGATGGGCGCACGCTGTTCTTTGCTGACGAGAACGGCGGGATGCCCGTAGCGAAAGCGTTTGCGCAGACAGGCACTGCTCCCGCCGAGCTGCTGGTGGGGCCTGAGGGCGGCTTTGACGAGACAGAACGTGTCCTGATTCGCGCGCATACCGCTGCCGTGGCGATTGCGCTGGGGCCACGTATCCTTCGGGGGGAAACGGCGTCGATTGCCGGAACCGCGCTGTGGATGGGATTGCAGGGCGATTGGGCGGGATAAAATTGCCGCCAATGACGCAATGATCATTCCCATGAATTCTGCTGGTCTAAAGCCTTGCGGGGCATTATCGGCAACGGCCATGAGCACGCGGCAAGTTTCAGATCGCAACGATCCTATCATCGAGAACCGCGACATGTTGGTCGCGCCCATGCAGAAGGGTGAAAAGCCCGCTGAACGCTGGCGCATCGGCACCGAGCATGAGAAGTTCGTCTATCGCACGGCTGACCGGCGCGCGCCTTCCTACACGGAACAGGGCGGGATTCGCGATCTGTTGATGGCGATGACCGAGTTCGGCTGGGAACCGGTGCTGGAAGGCGGCAATGTCATTGCGATGAGCGGGCCTGACGGCGCGATCAGCCTTGAACCTGCGGGACAACTGGAACTTTCAGGCGCACCACTGGAAAACCTGCATCAGACCTGTGCGGAAACGGGCCGGCATCTGGCGCAAGTAAAGACCATCGGCGACAAGCTGGGATTGGGCTATCTGGGCCTGGGCCTGTGGCCGGACAAAACCCGCGAAGAACTGCCTGTGATGCCCAAGGGCCGTTATGACATCATGCTGCGGCATATGCCGCGCGTGGGATCGATGGGCCTCGACATGATGCTCCGGACCTGTACCATCCAGGTCAACCTCGACTATTCGAGCGAGGCTGACATGGTGAAGAAGTTCCGTACCAGTCTGGCCTTGCAGCCGTTGGCGACGGCGCTGTTTGCCAATTCCCCGTTCCTTGAAGGCAAGCCCAACGGCCTGCTGTCCTATCGCAGCCACATCTGGACCGATACGGACCCGGCGCGCACAGGCATGCTGTCATTCGTGTTCGATGAAGACTTCGGGTACGAACGGTACGTTGACTACATGCTCGATGTGCCGATGTATTTTGTCTACCGCGATGGCAAATATATCGACGCATCAGGGCTTTCTTTCCGTGACTTCCTTGATGGCAAGCTTTCGGTTTTGCCGGGAGAAAAGCCCAAGGCATCGGACTGGGTCGATCATCTTTCCACCGCGTTTCCTGAAGTGCGGCTGAAATCGTTTCTGGAAATGCGTGGGGCCGATGGTGGTCCGTGGAACCGCATCTGCGCGCTACCTGCGCTGTGGGTAGGCTTGCTTTATGACCAGACCGCACTGGATGCGGCGTGGGATCTGGTAAAAGATTGGGACATGGAAGGGCGCGAGAAATTGCGCGCAGAAGTTCCCAAGCTTGGGCTCGACGCCACACTACCGGGCGGCGGCAAATTGCGCGACATTGCGGCAGAGGTTCTGGCGATTTCACGCAGCGGCCTTTCCGCGCGTAACCGTCTGAACGATGCAGGCGACAATGAAACCGGCTATCTGCAACCGCTCGACGAGATTGTTTCTACAGGATTCACCCCGGCCGAACGTTTGCTGAACTTGTACAATGGCGAATGGGGCGGCGATCTTTCGCGGATTTACGCGGAAAAAAGCTTCTGATGATTATCGTGCTGGGCAGCTTCCGCCTTCCGCTGGAAAGTTTTGAAGCCGCCCTGCCGATGATGGAACAGGTGATTGCAGCAACCCGCGCCGAAGATGGTTGCATCCTTTACGCCTATTCGCGTGACACGGTTGATGCAGGCCTGGTGCGCGTTGCCGAGAAGTGGCGGGACCGCGCGGCGCTGGATGCCCATTTCCAGACCGACCACATGAAAGTGTGGGCGCAGGAACGCGCCAGACTTGGCCTGAGTGAACGCGACATCCGGGTGTTTGAGAGCGACGACGGCGTCCCGGTTTAGCGCTTATTCAGCGGGCTGGATGACTGGCCGGTGTGACGTTACCGCTTTTGACAGTCGGCGCAGCACACGCGTGATGGGGCCGTGCTCGTCCATCCACGCATGGTATTCGCGGTACTTGGCATCTTCGGCAAGCAAGTGCTTTTCTTCGGTGCGGGCGCGCCAGTAATAGACAGCACTGACAAGCCCGAGGATGACCGTATTGCGAATGGCGTCCACCATTGACCCGCTGGTGACAAGGAACGGCAGCGATGCCAGCCACCAATAGGTGTTCTTCGAAAGATAGGCCGGGTGGCGGGTGAAGGCATAGGGCCCGT
>JADYXV010000265.1 GCA_020853995.1 Novosphingobium sp. | reverse complement strand
ATTGGAATGTTGCCATTTCCCCTTTTCGGCGGATTTCCGCCGAAAACCGCTACAGCTTGCTGTGTAGGGTGTGCTTGCATTTTCAGTGCTCCAAAGGTGGATTCAATGATGATTTCTGACTTGGAAAAAAGCTCATGAAACTGCGGGTTTCGACGGATTTCATAGCCCGATTGGCGCCTGAATGGAATCGAAAACGAGCAGACACCGCCGCTTCATTTTTGGCAGTTTTCCGTCAAAGGGTCAGCAAATAGCCATATTTGATGGTCAAAACGCGAGGCGTTCTGCGCCTCTCCGCTAACCCCCTGCTCTGCGAAGGGCGGGTCATTTTTGACAAATCATGGGTTGCATTATTGGCACTAAAAAAGGCCCCGCAGCGGGTGCTGCGGAACCTTTTTGGTTTGACGATCGGTGATGCTGCGGCGCTACTTCGAGCGCCGTTTCTTGGGTTCATCGCTGGTCGCTTCCTTCGCCTTGGCAAGGAAGTCGACCTGCTCGGCGATGATCTCGCAGCCGTAACGGTCGGTGCCATTCTGATCGGTCCATTTGGTGTAATGGATACGCCCGGTGACCATGATCATTGCACCCTTGGTAACATGCTCGGCGACGCATTTGCCGACGCCATTGAAACAAGTGATCCGGTGCCACTCCGTCTCGGATTGGCGGTTACCTTCGCTATCCTTGAAGCTGCGGGTGGTGGCGAGCGATACGGTGGTGATCGACGCGCCTGACTGGGTGTTGCGGACTTCGGGAGTGTTGCCAACGAAGCCGACGAGAGTGACTGTGTTCTTCATGAGATTGACCTTTCGAAGCTGTTTCTAACTGTCCAAGGGACCATCCCTTTGACTGAGCCCCGTTAAGACCGGGCACGGTCAGGGCTGCACCGAGCGCAGCGAGGGAAACCCCGCTCAAAGGAGTGGTGCGGGCAGCGGAGCAAAGCGCAGCAACACGGTCCGCATGAGTGCGGGTTGCAGACCTGCCCGGGTCCGGTCAGGGGCGTGGATTAGTCATGAAAGGGGATGTTCATTTGGGCGGCTACGGCTTTGATTTGGAACGCCCTTGAAGAAGGCTATGCTCGCCATTGTCATTGCTTGGGAACCCGTGCTGTGCTTAACACCAGAACCATGCAGGGGCTTTCCGACATCGATAGATTTATTGCCGCATGGCGCGATACGGGAGGTTCGGAACTCGCCAATACGCAGAGCTTTATCAACGGACTGTGCCAGATACTCGGAATTGACGCGCCTGCGGGCAGCCGGACCGACGATGTGCATAACGATTACGTGTTCGAGCGTCGCGTATTTCAGGATAATGGCGATGGCACGCAAAGCTTCGGCCGCATCGATTGCTACAAGCGAGGTGCCTTCATTCTGGAGGCGAAGCAAGGCAGCGAGGCAGATCGAGCGGCGGCAGAACGTAACGAAGACGATCTCGACATTTTCGGCCAGACCGCCAGTGCCCGCGTCAAGCGCGGCACTGCGAGGCGCGGCACGCCGGGCTGGGCCAAGGCGATGGTGCAGGCCAAAGGGCAGGCCGAGCGCTATGCCAAGGCGCTGCCCATAGACCATGGCTGGCCGCCCATATTGCTTGTGGCTGATATTGGCTATTGCATCGAAGTCTATGCCGATTTCACCGGAACGGGGAAAGCCTACGCGCAATTCCCGGATCGAGCGCGTTACCGCATCATGCTGGAGGATCTGCGCGATGAGGCGGTGCGTGATCGGCTGCGCGCGATCTGGACCAACCCCAAAAGCATCGACCCCGCCGCGCGCGCCGCCAGCGTCACACGTGATATTGCCAATCTGCTTGCGACAGTAGCCCGCAGGCTTGAAAAGCGCGGCTATAATGCCGAAACGACGAGCGGTTTTCTAATGCGTGTGCTGTTCACGATGTTCGCCGAAGACAGCGGCCTTATCCCGAACAAGAGCTTCACCAACTTGCTGAAAAATCAGCGCGCCCACCCGGAACATCTGGAGCATCAATTGTCCGCACTGTGGGCGGCGATGGACGAAGGACAATTCTCGCCTGCGCTGGGCGTGCCGCTCAAAAAGTTCAACGGCTATCTGTTCAAGGAACGCACCGCGATTCCGCTTGATGCCGAAGAACTCGAGGTGCTGATCCAGGCGGGCGAGCATGTGTGGACAGAGGTGGAGCCTGCGATTTTCGGCACACTGCTGGAACGCGCGCTCAACCCCAAAGAGCGGGCAAAACTTGGCGCGCATTATACCCCGCGCGCCTACGTGGAACGCCTGATCAGCCCGACGATTATGGAACCGCTGCGAGCGGATTGGAACGGCGTGCGCGTCGTCGCGTCTGAGCTGATCGGCGAAGGCAAGGCCAATGAGGCCAAGGCGCATGTCGAAGCGTTTCACGCCAAGCTTGCGCAGACCAAGGTGCTTGATCCGGCGTGCGGTACCGGCAATTTCCTCTATGTCGCAATGGCGAGGATGAAAGAACTAGAAGGCGAAGTGCTTGATCTGCTGATCGAGCTGGGCGACGACCAATATGTTGCAGAGATTAGTGGCCACACCATCACGCCGGAAAACTTTCTGGGAATCGAGATCAACCCCCGTGCCGCCGCGATTGCGCAGCTGGTGCTGTGGATCGGATATTTGCAATGGCATTTCCGCGTCAACGGCGCAGACAAAGCCCCGCCCGAACCGATATTGCGCGACGTGCGTACCATCGAAAATCGTGATGCGCTGATCGATTGGGACAAGCGCGAACTCGTCCGCGATGAGTCCGGTAAGCCGCTAACGCGCTGGGATGGTGAAACGATGAAAGAGCATCCCGTGACGGGCAAAAAAGTGCCCGATGAAGCGGCACAGGTTGAGGTCTATCGCTATATCAAACCGCGCGCGACTAAATGGCCCAAGGCAGATTTCATCGTTGGTAACCCGCCGTTCATTGGCGGCAAGGATGTTCGCGAACGATTGGGCGATGGCTATTTTGAGGCTTTGTTTAAAACCACCGATGTCCCCGAAAGCGCGGACTTCGTGATGCACTGGTGGGACAAGGCGGCGCTGGCGGTGCGCAAATCTGCCACGCGGCGATTTGGGTTCGTTACCACCAACAGCATTGTCCAAACGTTCAGCCGTCGTGTGGTCGCCAAGCATCTGGAGGCCAAAGACCGCGTGAGCCTGCTCTTTGCCATCCCCGACCACCCTTGGGTCGATGAAAAGGACGGAGCCGCCGTGCGCATTGCCATGACAGTCGCCGCCAAGGGCAAGGCCGAGGGCCGATTGCTGTCTGTACTCGATGAAAGCGCAGCGCCAGAAAATATACTTTT
>JADYXV010000264.1 GCA_020853995.1 Novosphingobium sp. | reverse complement strand
CTTGCCGTGTTCTTCCAGCGCCTGAAGGACGGCCAGTTCTCGCTGACCCGTCCGATCCCGACGGCACCGTTCGTCACCAGCACGCTGACCAACGCTGCTGTGTCCGAAGCATACGGCGCTGAATTCGATGTGCTGTGGCGCGCAACCGATGCATTCACGCTTTCGGCATCGGTGAACTATCTCCATTCGGAATTCACCAGCTTCACCGCTTCCGATCCGCTGGATGCACGCCTGTTTGCGCCGGGTGCCAACGAAGCCCTGCTTCGCAAGGACCTGTCGGGCAATGCCACGCGCATGTCGCCCAAGTGGAGCATCAACGTGAACCCCACGTACGACATTGACATGAGCAATGGCGGCATGGTCCGGTTGGGCACCAACTTTGCTTACAAGAGCAAGCAGTTCCACACCGAATTCAACGATGATCGCATGGCGCAGGATGGCTATATCCAGCTTGATGCCAATGTGATGTACCGCCATCCCGGTGACCGGTTCTCGGCCAATTTCTGGGTGCGCAACATCACCAATGAGCTGGTCTATGCTGGCAGTTTTGCGATCTCTACCAGCCGCGCGATCGGTGGCACGCTGATGCCGCCGCGCACGTATGGCGTAACACTCGGCTACGAATTCTGATCCATCCTGTCCCCGCACCGCGAGGATAGGGAACTTTACGGGCCGCCGGTTTGATCCGGCGGCCCTTTTTGCTATGGGGCGGGACGAAGGGAGAACGATTGATGCAGGGTATGGGCGCTGGCGCAGGAGGCGATGATTGCCCCTTCGCGTTCAATTTTGATGCAAGCACGTTCAAAGTAGGCGACACGGTGAGCTATCGCGTTACGGGCGATCCGACTTTTGCGGACATGCCTTTCGTGGGCGAACTTGTGGAAGTGCATGACGACCATGTTGTTATCGCAGCCGATAGCAGCGATCCGACCGTGCGTTATCGCGGTACGCGCGAAAGCCGCCCCGAAGTGAGCGCGGACCAGATCTAACGTCATCTGGCTCTAGGCCACTTGCAGCCCGGTCACATACGCCGCCAGCACGCGGGAATAGAGCTGGTGTTCGGCAAAGAGCACGCGCGCGGCAAGGGTCTCGCCGGTATCGCCAGGAATGATGGCAACCGGCGTTTGCCCCAGGACCGGCCCGTCATCGAGTTCGGCGGTGACGAGGTGGACTGTGCAGCCGCCATGTGTATCGCCCGCTGCAATAGCGCGGTCGTGAGTGTGCAGGCCCTTATATTTCGGCAGTAGCGAAGGGTGGATGTTCAGCATCCTGCCTTCCCACCGGCTGACGAATTCCGGGCTGAGGATACGCATGTAACCCGCCAGCGCGATGACCCGCGCGCCCGATACCAGCACTTGTGCTTCCATCAGGGCATCGTGTTCTGCGCGGGCGATGCCCTTGTGGGGCAAGCAAAACGTGGCGATGCCTTCAGCCTGAGCCAGTTTCAGGCCGGACGCATCGGGATTGTTCGAAAGGACAAGGACGATCTCGTAGGGGCAATCGCTTGCACGGCTGGCATAAAGCAGCGCGGCCATGTTGGTGCCGCTGCCCGAAATGAAAACCGCAACCGGCGTCCGCTTAGCCAAGGTGCACGGCTTCCCATGGTTCGCGCGCTGACCATGTTTCGACGCTGCCGGTTACGGTACAGCCCTTTTCTCCCGCAACGATTTCACCGATGCGGAACACTTCTTCGCCCGCAGCAGCAAGGTCTGCGGCCAAGGCATCAGCGGCAGCAGGCGCAACCGCCAGCACCATGCCGATGCCGCAATTGAACGTGCGCGCCATTTCTTCAGGCTCGATATGGCCTTGTGCCTGAAGGAAGGCCATCAGGCGGCTTTGTTCCCAGCTATCGGCATTGATGCGCGCATGCAGGCCCTTGGGCAGCACACGCGGCACGTTTTCCAGCAACCCGCCGCCGGTGATGTGGGCCAGCGCGTTGATCCGGCCAGATCGTATGAACGGCAGCAGCGTCTTCACGTAAATGCGAGTCGGCTCGATCAGATAATCGATCAACAGGCGTTCGTTATCGAACAGGGCAGGGCGGTCCAGCTTCCAGCCCTTGTCAGCCGCAAGACGGCGCACCAGCGAATAACCATTGGAATGGACGCCAGATGAAGCAAGGCCGAGCAGCACGTCGCCTGCGGCCACACGGTCACCGGTCAATTGCTCGCCACGCTCAACCGCGCCTACGCAAAAGCCCGCAAGGTCATAATCGCCATCGGCATACATGCCGGGCATTTCAGCAGTTTCGCCGCCGATCAGCGCGCATCCGGCAATCTTGCAGCCTTCTGCAATGCCCGCAACCACGCGTTCGGCCACGCCGTTATCAAGCCGGCCTGTTGCGAAATAATCGAGGACGAACAGCGGTTCAGCGCCCTGGACGATCAGATCGTTGACGCACATGGCCACCAGATCGATGCCGATCTGGTCATGGCGGTCATGGTCAATCGCCAGCTTTACCTTGGTGCCGACGCCGTCGTTGCCTGCCACCAGCAACGGGTCTTTGTAGCCCGCCGCCTTCAGGTCAAAGAACCCGCCGAAACCGCCCAGTTCCGCGTCCGCGCCGGGGCGTGCGGTGGACTTGGCAAGGGGGCCGATGGCTTTCACCAGTGCGTTGCCCGCAGCAATGTTCACGCCGGCCTGGGCGTAGCTGTAGCTTTGCGGCTTTTTATCTTGATCGCTCATGGTAGGCGCGCCTAGCGCTTTCCTGCTTGGATTTCCACTTGCCTTTGGGCAAAAGCGCACAGACAAGCCGCCTTGTCCCCAAGATCGCGGTCAAACTGGTTCTGGAGTTCCCTTGGTCGCATTGCGGTTGCCCTTCGAAAACGCTCGGAATCGTAAAGCTTTGCTGCTTGGACTGGCCCTGCTGACGGGGCTGGGCGGGGTGGCATTGCTTGCGCAAATCGAAGGGGATCGCGGGATTCCGCCGATTGCCAGCAACGGCGATTTCGAGATTCGCGGGCTGGAAGTGAACGTCAGTGGCGATAATGCCGAAGATGCGCGGGCAAAAGGCTGGCGTGAAGCGGCGCGTCTTGGCTGGGCAAAGCTTTGGGAATCCAATGGCAGTGGCGGGGCGGCACCCGGCATTGATGATTCGACGCTCGAATCAATGGTCTCGGCCATCGTGGTTGAACACGAACAGATCGGCCCGCGCCGCTATATTGCGCGGCTTGGCGTTATTTTTGACCGGACGCGTACCAGCGAACGCTTGGGGATGACCGGTGCCCGCGCGCGCTCTGCGCCGATGCTGGTCGTTCCGGTGCTGTATCAGGGTGGCGTGGCAACCGTGTTTGAAACGCGCAACCCGTGGCAAAAGGCTTGGGCAGAATATCGCACCGGAAACAGCGCGATCGATTATGTGCGGCCCGCAGGCGCAGGGTCTGATTCGCTGCTGCTGACCGCAGGCCAGCTTGATCGCCGCAGCCGCAACTGGTGGCGGACGATTCTGGATGAATTTGGCGCTGCCGATGTGATCATGCCTCTGGCACGGCTTGAGCGGGAGTATCCCGGTGGTCCGGTTCGCGGCACGTTCACTGCGCGCTTTGGCCCCGACAACCTGTTTCTGGGCAGTTTCACGCTGACCGCGCGCAATGAAGCCGAAGTGCCCAAGATGCTGGAACAGGCGATCGCCAAGCTGGACCGGCTGTTCAGCGATGCCTTGGCAGGTGGTTTGTTGCGCCCCGATCCTACGCTGAACATGGCACCGCAGGTTGATCCTGCGTTGATTGACCAGCTTATCGCCGCGCAAGGTCCGGCGCAGGCCGCAACAGGTACGCAGACCGGACCGGATGCTTCGCCAACGGCGGCGGCCTCTGCAACCGCAGCGGTCACATCGACGATCACCGTCCAGTTCACTACGCCCGATGCGGCTGCCGTTGATGCCGGTATGGCGGCCTTGCGCGGGATTGCAGGCGTGAGGAGTGCGGTTTCAACCTCCATCGCGATTGGCGGAACCTCTGTCATGCGCGTCACTTATGCAGGCGAGATCGATGCCCTTGCCACCGCTCTGAAAGCGCAAGGTTGGCGGGTGAGCGCTGGCGCCGATGCGCTGTCGATCCGCAAGTAACCATTTGCCGATTTCAAGCGTATAAACACCACAATGTCGCAGATTGCCCTTCCGCTGGTTACCGCGCGCGGTGCCGAGACTGTCGTGCTCGGCCCATCGCTCGCGCCGGTGATCGAGGCGTTGCAAGCGTCGGACCGCTGGCCGTTCCGCACCGCCATTCTGGCAGGGCCTGCGCGTTCGGGCAAAAGCCTGCTGGCGCGCTGGTTTGCCGAAAGCGGAGCGGGCGAGGCGATCGACGATGCCGACACTCTGCCCGAAAACGATTTGTTCCACCGCTGGAATCGCGCACAGGCCGATGGCCATCCATTGTTGCTTGTCAGCAATCGGGCACCGGGTGCCTGGACGATTGCCTTGCCCGACCTTGCCTCGCGCCTGGGATCGGCGCTTCTGATAGAAATCTGTGCGCCTGACGACGAATTGGCAGCGGGGCTTATGGTGGAACATGCAACGCGGCGCGGGCTCGGCCTGAACGAACAGGTCATGGCCTATCTGGTGCCACGCATCGAGCGTAGCCATGCCGGAATCGAGACACTTATAGAAACAATTGACCGCCTGTCTCTTGAGCGTAAGGCACCCGTCACCATATCCCTTGTGCGCGACGCCTTGGCCGAGCGTTCCGGGGAATTCCAACCGCGCTTGCTTTAAGCGGTTGAAAGAGAGAGAATTGGGGCATGTTCAACAGCCTGATCGCCTATCTCGACTCGATCCGCTCGCGCGATCCCGCGCCGCGTTCGCGTTGGGAAATCCTGCTTTATCCCGGGCTTCTGGCCGTGGGCCTGCACCGCATTGCGCATTGGCTGTTTGAGGCAAAGCTCTTTTTCCTTGCTCGCGCGGTCAATCACTTTTCACGCTTTGCCACCGCGATTGATATTCATCCCGGCGCGAAGATCGGCAAGCACCTGTTTATCGACCACGGCTTTACCGTGATCGGTGAAACCGCTGAAATTGGCGATAATGTGACTATTTACCAGTGTGTTACGCTGGGCGGCACCAATCCCGCAAATGGCGTCCCCGGCAAACGCCACCCGACTTTGTGCGACAACGCCATTATCGGTTCGGGGGCGCAAATCCTTGGGCCGATCACCGTCGGCCCGCGCGCGCGCGTTGGCGCAAATGCTGTGGTGACGGATGACGTGCCCGAAGGCGCAACGATGATCGGTCTCAAGGCACGTTCAACACTGGTTCCGGCCGAGACGTGGCTCAAGGAATTCATCCCTTATGGCACGCCGTGCAAGGAACCGTGCGAACCGCAAGGCGGCAACCGCGTTGATGATCTGGAGGCTGAAGTCGCCACGTTGAAGGCGCAAGTGGCCGCGCTGATTGCCGGTCAGGCCGTGGATGATGGCATTACGCCAGCACCGCCCCCATCCAGCCGAAGGACCCGTAGCTGAGCGTGAGCGGATCTGATCCTGGTACGCCGGGCACGATTCTGCCATTCCCGCATGCGCGCCCGCCATCGCAAGTGGCGTTTGACCGACCCGAACTGATGCGCATCCTTGACCTGTATGGCCGGATGGTCGCCGCCGGATTCTGGCGCGATTATGCGATGGACTTTGGCAAGGACGCCGCCAGCTTTGCCGCTTTCAAACGCACCGCTGAACGGCCCACAGCCCGGATCGAAAAGCGCCCGTCACTTCGCGGCAAGCAAGGCATGTGGGCGCTGTTTGGCGAAGCTGGCCAAGTGCTCAAGCGCGGACACGATCTGGCAGGGGTGCTATCCCCGCTGGAACGACGGTTGATGAAGGTGGTCGAGGATTAAGCCGGGCCGCTCGGCATCAACGAGCTTAACTTTTCGGCTTGAGCAGGAAGTTCATCCAGCAACTGGCCAAGGGCTTGTCACGGTCGGCCTGCCACGCTTCGGCACGGACGTTGGCAATGCGGCGTCCGGCGCGGATGACACTGCCCATGGCAAAAGTTTGCGCCTGCACCCCGCCGCGCAAGTATTCGACCGATATGTTGATGGGCTTGAACCGCACGGTCATGCCTTCGTCACCCAGATGCGCGCGCAGGGCCACGATAGCTGCGATTTCCAGCATACCGGCAATTGCGCCTCCGTGCAGAAAGCCCGGACGGCCCACGGCACGGCTCGCATAATCCATGGTCAGTACAGGCGCGCCTTCTGCCATGTGATCAACCATCATTCCCATGGCTTTTGCATAGGGCGGCAGTTGTGCAGACAGCTTTTCGATCAGATCATCTGTCATTGCGCACCCACCGTTTCACGGCTCCAGCCTTCGGCATCGACCTGAATGAAAATGCCGGCGGCGTGTGCGACAGGATCGTTGATGTCACCATCGTGCGCAATGCCGCGCACAAATGCCATTGATTGCTTCAATTGATAGCATTCGGCCCAGGCGACGACCGTTTTGCCCGGTGTCGCGGCGCGAATGTAATCTATCCGCAAATCCAGCGTCACTTGCGGCCGGAAGCTGTTGCGATGGACCCACACGGCCATGGACGTGGCATTATCCAGCAGGCTGACGATCGGGCCTGATGCCAGCACACCGGTTTCAGGATCACCCACCAGATCTTCGCGCCACGGCAATTCCAGTTCGATCCAGTTTTCGGCATGGGTTCTGTACCTGACCCCCAGAAAACCGGTGTGGCCAAAGTTGGTCATGAAGGTGTTGATCGTTGCAGGATCAAAGCCCAGGCCGGATGGAAAGGGCGGGCGCTCACCCAGATCGGTTGGTGGTATCGTCATCCGGAATTTCTTGCAGTGCCGATGAGATGATTACAAGCAATTAAGCGCTTGGTTAGTTCTAAAACGCGCTTCCTGCCAGCGCATCGATAGCTCCTTGCAGGATCAGCGCGGCAGCATGTGAATCGATCCTTTCAGCGCGCTTGGCGCGGCTGAAATCCTGTTCGATCATCGCGCGTTCGGCAGCCTGTGTGGTCCAGCGTTCGTCCCACATCAGGATTGGCAGGCCAAGATCCTCAAGGTTGCGCGCCATCGCTCGCGCGCCTTGCGAACGCGGGCTGCCCGATCCGTCCATGTTGAGCGGCAGGCCGATGACCAGTCCTTTGACCTGCCGTTCGGCCACCAGCGCCTGCAACTGCGCCTTGTCGGCCGCAAACTTGGTGCGCCGGATGGTCTTGCCTGCCGTGGCAAAGCGCCAGAGAGGATCGCACAGCGCCAGACCGATGGTCTTGGTACCCGTATCGAGGCCCAGCAGCACCCCGCCTTCGGGCAGGGCCGCGCGCATATCAAGGACAGATTCGCAGATCACGGCTTTGCCGGCGTGCCCCAGGCCTGCGCCCGCCGCGCCACATCGGCGCGAAGGTTCATCCAGAACAGGGGTATGTCATAGACATGGTAATTGTTGCCCGGCAGCACGAATGATCCAAGCTCTGGTGGATCACCCAGCATGAGCAGGCCGGTTGTGGCATCGCAGCGCGCCGGAACTGACTTCAGAATGATCTCTCCGCCTGGCTTGTCGGTGGCGGGACGCAGCGTTCCCAGATTGGCGGTGGCAGGTGCGCTGCCGCCCGTGCGTCCGGTCAAGGGATTGGTGCATAGCACGGCTTCTGTACCCTTGGCCTTGCCGTCAAGGCCGGGACGCGCGCGATAGGCGTCAAGGACCATGGCGGGATCGGCAGGTTCGGCAAAGCTGCTCCACGTCATGATGCATCCCGCCTGATCGGGCGCAGAGCAGGATGGCAAGCCCATGACGGGCAGATCATGCGCGACAGAAATCGGCCAGCCAACGGGATAGGCCGCTGCAATGCGGGCCGCCAGCGGTGTTCCCGCCACACGTTCTTTCAGCAAACGCATCAGGTGCAACGCGCCCTGGCTGTGCCCTGCCAGGACGATCGGCGCATCCTTGGGCGTGGCAGCCAGAAACGCATCGAAAGCCAGCACGACGTCGGCATAAGCGGTGTCCAGCGCCTGTTGCGCCTCAGGCTGGTCAGTCAGGAAAGCGCCGAATGCAGCCTGACGGTAACGCGGCGCCCAGACTTGCGCTTGCCCGTTGAAGGCAGATCCCATCGCATTGACGTAAAAATCGGCGCGGCGCGCGCTGTCCGGCTCGTCAACCGGCGCATTCCAGTGGGCCCGCGCGAGATAGGAGGAGGGGTGGATAAAGAATACAGCTGCTTTGCCTTGCTGGCGCGGGGTGGCTGGCGGTGCCCATTGGGCCGGGTCCTTTGCGCCGATGTCAGGCCGCGATATCCACATCGCGCG
>JADYXV010000263.1 GCA_020853995.1 Novosphingobium sp. | reverse complement strand
TAATCCGCGTGGTCGGCAGTTGCGGCACACAAGATCGCAAGATCGGGTCGGGTTGCCTGCATGCAGGCATCCAGATCGGAAAACACCCGGTCGCCGGCGATGCCAAAATCAACCGTCGCGGTTTTCATGCGCGAGGGATCGGGGTCGAACAACCCGGCGATTTCCGCGCCAGGATGTTCATGCACCATGCGCAAAAGATCCCCCATGTGCATGTGATCAAAGCTAATTCCAACAACCTTGAACCTTGCCATCACCACCCCCTTTTGATGCGTCAGCTACGCTCTGTCAGCCGAATATAAAGTGCCGTAACCGCCAGTATGATCAGCCCGAACAAAATCCGCCGACCACCTTCAGGCATCTGCAGCAGCGTCAGCATGGTCGCCAGAACTGTCAGGATCAGCGCGCAGACCATCGGTCCGCCATATCCGCCGCGCCCACCGAAAATCGACGTGCCGCCCACTACCGCCGCCGCAACAGATGGCAGGTCAAGCGGCAGCGCCAACGACAGCGAGGCGGTCTTGACCAACCCAAGATACAAAAGCCCGGTCCGGCCCGCGATGAACCCCGACAGCGCATAAAGCGCCAGATGAACTTGCCAGACCCTGACCCCTGACAACCGCGCTGCAGCCTCATTCGAGCCGATTGCATACAGCAGACGGCCAAAGCCGGTTCGGTGCTGTCCCCAGATCAACAGCGCAGCGAAGGGCAGGAAAACCAGAAGGGAATTGGGAAGACCCAGGCTGCGCCCGGTGCCAAGCCAGACCAGAAACGGCGGTATCTGGGTGCCGGTCGAGATGACATATCGCTGATAGACCAGCAGACAGCCAGTAGCGATAAGGCCGGTGCCAAGCGTCATGATCAAGGGATGAACGCGACAGAAGGCAACGCCTATGCCGTTGGCCAGACCCGCAATCAACGCGCAGCCAAGTGCGATGGCCACCGCTTCGGTCACGCCGAAAAGGGGTGCCAGGGTCGCCGTGACGAACGCGGCAATCGTCGCCACGGTGCCCGCCGAAAGGTCGATGCCGCCGGTCAGCATGGTCAGCGTCTGGCAGGCGGCCAGCATGGCCAGCGGAATTGCGAATTTGATGGTATTGCCGATCCAGCGTGCGTTGACGATGCCGGGCTGCATGATCTGCAAGATCACGACGAGTCCGATCAAAAGCACGATCAACGGGATCAGCGGACGATCCACCATCAGCCGCCCGATGCGGCCTTGCAAGGTTTGCCTGTCTGCGGCCATGGTCATTTTCTGCGCCCCCGCAGTGCCAGCACGCCGCCAAACATGACCACGACAACCATGATCGCGCCCTCGACAATCGCTGCAACATTCGGATCGACGGCCAGCAGCGTCAGGTCAAGCCGCACAAGTCGCAGCACGAAAACCGCAAGGATCGGCCCGACAATACCGCCGCGACCGCCACCAAGCACGACGCCGCCCAGAACCACAGCCGCGACCGAGGCCAGAAGGTAGGGTCCGGGGATCGGCTCGCCTATCCCGGTGCTCATCGTCACCGAAAGGCCGCCCAGGGCCGCGAAAAGACCGCAGGTGGCATAGGCGGCTATACGGGTGCGCCCCACGGCCACGCCCGATCGAAACGCCGCAAGCGTGTCTGACCCGACCGCGTAAAACATCAGCCCAAGCTTTGATCGTCGGATCGGCACCCAGACCAGCGCCACACAGATCACCAGAAACGCCACGCCCTTGGGCAGCCATTCCGTAAACTCGGCGGGTACGCCGGGAAGGGCTACACCGCCGACGATCAGCCCACGCAGCCACGGGGCCGCCCCGCCGCCCGGCGCATTCAGAATCAAAAGTGCGACACCCTGCCAGACGAAAAGCATCGCCAGCGTCACAACGATATCGGGCACGCGCGTCAGCACGATCAGGGCGCCATTGGTTGCCCCCATTCCCACCCCAACCGCCAAAGCCACCAGCACCGCCCCGATCGCCATCCCGTCACTCGCCCCGGCCATAAGCGACGCCGCCGTGACACTGGCCACCGCCATCATCGCGGCAATCGACAGATCAATACCGCCAGCAATCACCACTATGGCCATTCCGACCGTTGCAAGCGCAAAGGGCAAGGCAGCCCGCGCAACGGACTCGAGCCCCGAGATACCAAAATCGGGCTGAATCGCCTTGGTCACCGCCAACAACACCACCAGAAACCCTGCTAGCCCGACGGTCCAGCCGTTTTGCGCCATCAAACGGTTGTTCATGCGGGAACGCCCTTTGGCGCAGTCAAGCCGTAAGCCGCGCGCATCAGGTTCGCCTCATCGGCATCGGCAGCCTCGATCACATCAACCACGCGGCCGTTGAAAATCACCACGGCGCGGTCGCATGCCTGACGCACCTCGGCCAGTTCCGAGGTGTAGAACAATACCGCAGCACCCTGCTCTGCCAGGTCGCGGACCAGCGCGTAAATCTGGCGCTTGGTCCGGATGTCGATGCCGCGCGTCGGATCGAACAACAGCAGCGTCTCGACCCCGCGCGCTATCCAGCGCGCGATTGTCACCTTTTGCTGATTGCCCCCCGACAGGCGCCGCACCTCGCCTTGCGCGCGTGTGTCGATCTGCAACCGCTCGATGGCCGAAGCAACGCGCGCTGTCTCATCGCGCATCGAGATCGCACCCCATCGGCCAAACCGCGCAAGCTGTGGCAGGGCGATATTCTCGCGCACCGAACGGGCCATCAAAAGCGCATGCGCCCTGTCCCCGGGGACCAGAGTCAGACCCTGGGCAATCGCATCGGCGGGGTGCGAAAAGGCAACCCTGCGCCCCTCAACCTCGACTGTTCCTGCGGTGGCACGGCGGTTC
>JADYXV010000262.1 GCA_020853995.1 Novosphingobium sp. | reverse complement strand
GGGGCGCGCAGGAAGCGACGACGGAATTTCTGCTGTTCCTCAATCCCGACGCGGCTCTTCAGCCAGGGGCACTTGAAGCGCTCGAAGCGGCGATGGATCGATATCCGCAGGCGTCTGCTCTCAATCCACGGCTGATGGATGGCGACGGAAAGCCCTATTTCAAGCACAGGTCCGTCCTGCTTGCCCGCAGCGCTTGGATGAAGCGGGGATGGCCGGACCGGGATTGCGTGGTTCCGGTCCTGTCCGGCGCGGCGCTGTTTGTGCGGCGTGATGCCTTTGCGGCCGTCGGCGGTTTTGATCCGGCAATCTTTCTCTATCACGAAGATGACGATCTGAGCCTGCGCCTGGCGCGCGAATGTGGGCCATTGATGTTCATTCGCGACGCCGAGGTCCGCCACCTGGAGGGGCATTCGACCGTGCGCAGCCCGCAAAGCGCGGCCTTCAAGGCCTTTCACATGGGCCAGTCCCGGGTCTATGCCGCGCGCAAGCACAAGATCGGTGGCCGGGCGATGTTTCCACTGCTGGCCGCCACATTGCAGCTCCTCAGCCCGGTTACGCTTCTGTCATCGCGCCAGAGGGCAAAACGATGGGCGTTTCTCAAGGGCATGCTGAGCGTGGTCAGACAGAATGGGTCTTGATATGCACGTTATCCCTACGGTGTTAACGTTTTCGTCTGGACTGTCCGGACAAGGCGCGGCACTTGAATGAACCACGCGCTTTGCCCATGCTCGTGGCTGAGTCACAATTAGATCGGGTCAACCAGAGAGATGAGCCACACCCCATTCTGGAAGATCCGCCGAGAAGTGGCGCGCGCCGCAGGGCATCTGCTGCGTGCGCCCGTGGTGATCCCGCAGAATCTGCTCTCAACCGTCTATAATGATTGGATTCTTGCGCGACATATGCATGTCACGTCCGGTGATCTGCAGATTACGAACAACATCGCAGTCTACCTGATCTTTCCCAAGGCTGGTCTTCTGCCGACACATCTACAAGCGCTGAGCTACCTTTCCGAAAACGGTTATGCACCGATTGTGGTCAGCAACCTTCCACTGAGCGTTGAAGACCGGCAGATTCTTCGCAAAGCCAGTGCCGTCCTGATAGAGCGCAAGAATTTTGGGTATGACTTTGGCGGCTACCGCGCGGCAATCATGTGGCTGGAATCCAGGCGGCCCAATATCAAAAGGCTGTTTCTTTTCAATGACTCGACATGGTTTCCGCTTCCCACCGGGCGCAACTGGCTTAAGGAGGTTGAGGCATTGGGCGTCGATTTCAGCGCAGCGACATGGACCGGAGCAGTGAACAGGCCCGCACCCTGGGATTATGAGGCCATGGATTGGGCCATAGACAAGGGGCGGCGCAATTTTCACTATGCTTCCTACGCCCTTGCCTTTTCGGAGCGCATCTTGGCCGATCCGGAGTTCTGGAGTTTCTGGCGGCGATTAAAGTTGACGACAGCCAAGAATCGCACTGTCCGGCGCGGGGAGATTGGCCTGACGCGTTGGGTCATCAGGCACGGTTACAGCCATGGCGCAACGGATGAATTGTCAGATCTTGGCCAGCGGCTTGCAGCACTGTCCGATGTTCAGCTGGATCAGCTTCTGCAACATCTGATTATCCTTGATGATCACGAAATGGACGATTGCCTGGCGAGGCTTCTCGAAACCCGAAGTGTGGCGCCGGACTTCCGCAAGCGAGCGGAAAAGTTGATTCTGACGGTCACGGCGCGGCGCGGTGCAGCCTATGCGTTGGCCGAACCGATGATCCGTGAGGATCGGTTTCCCTTCCTGAAGAAGTCGCCGTCAAAGGCGGACGTGGCCCCAGCAGCCGTAGTGCGCGACATACTGGATCATCTGGGTGGTGACTTCAGTCGGGAAATCCGCGAAGAAATCGCCAGAAAGTAACGGGGTAAGGTGCTGGTTCATTGGCGAAGGACGTGTTGATCGCCGCTAAACAAGAAATCAAAGACCGGGGGTGCGGCGTGGCAAATATCAAGCGTTCGATTGGCAAGATTCTGCGAAGAAATGGCTCAGCACTGAGTGCTATAGGTCGTAAATTGCGACCTAAAACATTGCCAACAGGTCGTATTTACATCAGCGGGACCGGTCGCGCGGGAACCACATTTCTGGTCCAATTGTTGACCGAACTTGGCCTCGACACCGGGTTCGACGGCTCCGAAATCGAAGGCGCTGAGGCGACGCCCGTCTATTTCAAGTCGGCACGTGCCGGTTTTGAGTGGGATATCTTCGACAAGAATGGGCCCCAAATCATCAAGAGCCCCTATCTTTGTGACAACGTTGATGCCGTCGTCGCTTCGGGTATATCGATCAACAATATAATAATCCCGGTTCGCGACTTCGCCGCAGCTGCGAAGAGCAGGGCATTTGTTCAGCTTGAGACAACGGGCCAATCCGATGGTGATCCGATAGCTGGGGGTCTTTGGGGTGTCAAAACAGCTTCCGATCAGGAAGCTGAGCTGCGGGCAAAACTGGCCAATCTTGTCGAAGCCTGCGTCAGGAACGATATTCCGATGACATTTCTCTCGTTTCCGAGGTTCGCAAAGGATCCGCTCTATCTTTTCGAGCGGCTGGTTGTGCTTTTCCCGACGCTGCGGAGCGAGGATTATTTGCGGTGCTTCCACGCTGTCGCCAAAGCCGAACTGATTCACGATTTCAAGTCCTGAAGTGTTTGCATCGGATATGAATCACCGCGCGCGGGTGATCTGCGACAACCCGAGGGCCGCCATAGTGTCCGCCTCAGACTTGTTTCAGGGTGATTGGTTACCGATTGCGGGACCGGCGCCCGCTCAGCGTGTCCCGCACGGCACGAAAGGCTCGGCTGGCAAGGCCTTTTTGGCTGGCTGGCTGGCGGTAGTTGCCTTTTGAACGACCCAGGCGTTGGGATTCCGGCGGAACCCCGGTGTGCGGCCAGGATGGGCTGGGCTGTCCGGTCCGCGCTCTTGCTGTGGCCTCCAGAAAGGCATGCCCATGTTTTCGGCAGGGTTCGAGGTGGCATCCCTCTGCCCATTCGTTCCAGGCGTTTATGAACACTAGACGATTCTGCCCCGGAAATTCATCTCGCGTCTTTGCAACCGCCATTGAAAGCCAGCGTTCGTAATTCTCGGGCGTGCCATTTTGGATAATCGAACCGATAGCGCCGCGCCGGGCCGTGTTGTCCCAAGAGGGGAACACCCCGCGGAATACGCTTTTCTGCGGGCCGTATGTGTTGGCCAGATACATTTCTGCAATTTCATAGTAGTCAGGGCAATAGCCTGAGTAAGTTTCCTGAAAGGAAATCCCCGGTGCCAAGTTAGCCGCTTTCATATTGTGTGGCGGAAATTCCACGCCGGAATC
>JADYXV010000261.1 GCA_020853995.1 Novosphingobium sp. | reverse complement strand
TCGAGTTGCGGGGTGCCCTTCACACGACCGCGAAGGGTCGATGTGCCGGCAATGCGGCCCTTGATCTTGATGGAATAGGCATCAAGCGGGGCCACAAATTTGCCGCCCGGACGGAAGACGACGCCAGCCGAGAAGTTGGTCGACTTTTCAGGCCGTAGCGCGCCAAAGCCAAGGATAGCCGACGCGGTCGAACTTGGCGGCAATTGCACCGTTGCACTGTTTGGTGCCACGTTGGTAGCTGAATAGCTTGATTCAGCCAGCGTTGGTGCCCGGAAGCCGGTGCTGGCCGTGCCACGCAAGGCAAACGAAGGGCTGAAGTCATACCGGGCGGTGATCTTTCCAATCGCCGTGTCGCCGAAGTCGCTGTAGTCTTCATAGCGTCCGGCAAGGTCGACCGTAAAATTCTCAACCGGCTTGGCGATGAAGTTCAGATAAACTGCCTTGGCCTTGCGCTTGGATTTTCCGGCATCACTTGCCCGGAAACCCGGAAATGATTGCCCGCCTTCAACAAAGGTTGAAAGGTTGTCGCCTTCACCAATTTCATATGTTTCGCGGCGATATTCTGCACCGAAAGCGACTGTCAACGGTTCAGCCATGCCTGCGTCGAATTCCTTCGTCACGTCCAGCGTGGTGACGAATTGGGTGAGCTTGAAGAAGCCGTTGTAGAATGACGTCGGGCTCTGTCCGGTCTGGAGAAATAGCGACCGGTTGACGGATTCTGTTGTGTAGATGTTGTTGATGTCGCTGCCATAGGCCGCAGAAATGTCCCAGTTCCAACCGCTGAGTTCGCCGCGCAATCCGCCGTTCAGCGACCATTCGTCCTGCGTCACTTCCTGCAACGGCACAAACCCTGTGAAGCCGGTGTTCTGGAAGCAGCTGCTGGGGTTGCTGGAAGATGTGCAAACGCGGTTTGGCGGACGATAGCCCTGCTTTGCCGATCCATCGCGCCGCGCAATGTCACCAAACAGATATGCTTCGACCCCGCCAAAGTCATATCCGGCATTGAAGAAAGCGATCGACAGGGATGATTTGGGCTGGCCACCATTGATGTTGGACGTATCGAGCCCGGCGTAAATGGTCTGGAATGCTGCCGGAACCGATGTATTCACGCCGCCGTTGATGTTCTGCACCGTGATCTGGCCATCGCCGACGAAGGTGTAATCATTGCGGCGGTGGAACAGCGACAAGTTGAAAAAGCCGTTGTCGCCCAAGGCATAGCCAAGGTTGCCGCTGACGCTGTAAGTCTCGCCTTCGCCATCATAGAATTGTCCAGCCGTCGCGCGCATGCTGGCGCCCGTATCGGCTGATTTAAGGATGATGTTGATCACCCCGGCAATGGCGTCCGAACCGTATTGTGCCGCTGCACCTTCCTGCAACACCTCGATCCGCTGCACCGCATCTGGCGGGATCAGGTCGATTGACGGTGCCGCCGAACCTTGGAACGGGCCGGGGATGACCTGCAAAATGGCCGATCCGTGACGGCGCTTTCCGTTGACCATGACCAGCGTATGGTTCGGGCTAAGCCCGCGCAGCCGCGCGCTCAGCGAAAAGCTCGACATGTCGGTTCCTTGCGTTTGTGCAGTGAATGACGGAACAAGCTGGGCCAACGCCTGATTAAGGTTGGGCTGTGCCACCCGTGCCAGCGAATCTCCGCTCAACAACGTCACAGGTGCGGCAGAATCGGCCACGGCACCGCCCGTCGCGCGCGAACCTGTAACAATAATCTCGTCGCCTACCGGCTGTTCTTCTGCTGGCGCCTCTTGTGCAAAAGCCGATGTAAACGCCGTGCTTGCCAACAAAAATCCACAAATGGTCTTGGTAACGGTCGACATAAGGTTCCCCCTGATATGTATCGACCTCTCCCACCAAGTGGCTGGAATCTGTTCCTTGCGGTGGTGCATGGCCGATCCAGTCCGTTGTCGAATTCGCCGCCTGGGCCTCCCCTCAAGGTCCGCCCGGTCGTGGATTGAAACCACGCCTTATCGCCGCCGCACGACATACGCCTTTTGGCGTAACCCTACGTCGGGGACCTGCTTGGCAGGCCTCATCTTTATGATATGAAACGATATTGTCTGAAATGACCGATGCAACAAAGGAGTCACAACCGCCTTTTGCGCAAACTAGGGTTGCGCCCTGCAACAAGGCCCGTCAGCTTGTCATCGCCTGTGCAAACCAAGGAGCTTCCATGCTGTTCAATCAAACCACTGCTACCCGGTTTCTCGCTTCGATCGGCCTTGCGGCATCTGCGCTTGCACTTGCCCCTGCTGCCTCGGCGCAAGTCACCAAGATCCAGTCTAACCCATCGGCGCTCATTCTGGATGCTGCCGATGTGAAAGCCGGAACCGACATGATTTTCCTGTCCGGCCAGCTTGCCTCACCCATCGCGCCACCCGCTGCCGGCGCTGCGCCAGATTTCGGTGATACCAAAACGCAAACAATCAGCGTCCTGAACAAAATCAAGGCGCTGCTCGCTGCACGCGGTTACACGATGGATGATCTGGTAAAGCTGACGCTGTTCGTCGCAGCCGATCCGAAGCTTGGCAAAATGGATTTTGCCGGTGCCAATGAGGGCTTCAAGATGTTCTTCAAAACGGCTGACAACCCGTCAACCGTTGCCCGCTCGACATTCCAGGTCGCAGCGCTGGTCGCCCCGCAATTCCTGATCGAAATCGAAGCTATCGCGGCCAAAAAGCGCTGACTTTTGCTGACAGGCCGGGGAAGGTGGCGGGAAGCGCTGCCTTCCCATGCAGCCGTTCTATTGAAACACCAAGCCAATCGAAAGGCCGACCGCCGTTTCGGCAAGGTGGACATCGGCCTCACCGCCGCCATATGGCATCGGGATAGAGTTGGCACCGCGCACGGTATTGCGCGGCGCGCGCATGACGTATCCGGTCAATTCCAGATTGCCTTTCACGCGCATGGTTGCGCCAGCGGTAAAGTGGTCTGTCACAACGCCGGGGGCAAGCAGGTTCAGAAAAGTCTCTGAAGCGGGCACCGGATTGTCGGACCGACCGTAACCTGCGCGTAGCGTAATTGCGTCGTTGGCCTTAAAGGCGGCGCCAAACTTGATCACATCAATATCGCGCCAGCCAAATCCGGGGCCGTTATCTGCACCGAAAGGTGTGCCGGTGAACAAGCGACCAAGCGGATTGCCAACCGATTGGACGTCCGAATATTCGATCCGCTTGTAGTCTGCGCCAAAAGTCAGCCTGTCTGTCGCCTTGACCGAAAGGCCAAAGCCCCAGGATGCCGGAACGTCAAAGTCTCCGCGTCCGGCAAAAAGCCCGGCATACTTGTCAAAGCGGCCCGCCCAGATTTTGGACTGATAAAACGCACCCAGCGAAACCGCCTTGCCGAAATGGCCAAGATAACCGATGCGCACGCCGCCGCCTGTTGACCAGTCATCGCCGTTATTGGTCATCAATGCAGGTGCGCTGCTGGCTGCAGTGAAGGGCTGGATGCCGGTCACCGAAAAACTTTGCACCACGATGATCGGCGAAACGCCGATACTGTGATTGGCAGCAATCCGGGCGGCCAGCGTTGGCGTAATGAAAATCTGGCGCAAGTTGACACCGGCATCGCCCGATGCGCCAAAGCTGGCAAAGGGGTTGGCCTTGTAATTGGTGTTCATGCCGCCATTGCCGCTAAGCACGATTCCAGCTGCGAAATTGTCACCCAACTGGCGGACATAGCCGATTTCTGGCAGGATAAAGGGGTTCGCGCCATTGCCGGACCATGTGCCATTCAGGCCTGCAGCATTGCCGCTGATCTGCGCACCGCGCTGTGGCACGAATACCTCAAGCCCGATATCCAGCCGTTCTCCCAGTTCAAGGGCAGCAGCAGGGTTGGCAGCAATCGAAACCGCGTCTTCGGGCATTGCAATCGCCACGCCACCTGCGCCCTTGGCTTTGGCGCCCATGCCGTTCAAAAAGTAGCCATCTGTTGCATGAACGGTCTGCGGCATTGCAAGCGCGCTTGCAGTCAAGGCCAGCGCAACAACGGCGCGGCGGCACAAAGTCATCGTGTATTTCCCTTGGTAAGTCCGGCAGGCCTTTGGATTATATCGATGCCAACCGTCAATAAGCGCAAATGCCCCGACCCGGGTTAAGCATTCACTAAGCGCCTAAAGCACGGATCTAACCTGCAAAACGCGTCACAGAGATACACAAGGGCGCATCGCGAACTGACAGTGGATCTCATCTGATGTCAGATTTTCAGGAAATCAGGGGTCGGGGAGTGAGGTGGCGCGGCCTTGCTGAACAGGTTTGCGGCTCAGTCCCTCTCGCAGTTCGGTTCCCTTGTCGGAAACGTGCAGATAAGCGCAATCGTGTTTCACCGATCGCCACCAGATAGAGGAAACCCCGGCGTATCATGCAGATACATCACATCCGTGCACTAGGGTCAGGACCTATTAATCCCGCCATTCCGGCGTCCCGCAGGATTTGACCAAAATGGCCTGCTGCTGCGTTGGATAGTCTTGAAATAGAATCACTATTCCTGCGCCTATCCGCCTTGCAACAAGCCATTTTGCCTCAAACCTCGAAGGCGGGATTAATAGGTCCTGGCCCTAAACATGTCTGGGCCGCGCGTCCGTATCGCATCGGGCTATTTCCGCTCATTTTGCTGCTGCAAAAGTCCGGGTTTCAACAAAGTATAAAATTTTTTAATTATTCAAAAATAACGTTTGAAATATAATCTTAATTAACAATAGTAATTATCGGATAAACTATAGTTCAATTTCCAAAATATAATATTTTTTAAACTTGAAGGGGATGGTATTTTTAAATACCTCGTAAAAATTATATTCAATTTTTAGGGAATAGGTTATGCGGTCACGCAAGGAAGCGTTTGTTTTAGGATGCTTATTCTCCAAAAATGACCGAACCGATGACGTTCGTCCGGGCCAGTTCGACACTTTGTCGTCAAGCGTTTCGCGCTCTGTGATGGCAGCGGCATTGGTTGCAGGTGGCAGCCTTTTGCCGGGCGCATCGGTTGCCTATGGTCAGGCTGCGACAAACGTCACGCTTTCCGGGCAGCAAACCACAACGCAGGCGATAACCGGAAGCCCGGTTATCGTTACCACCGCCCCCCTGTTCGGCGTTGATACCACCTCCGGACAGGCCATCTCCATCGGAAGCTCGGGGGGCACAAGTTTTACCGATGCCAACCGCTCGACCATTACCGGCCAGTTAACCGGCATCGCTGTCAACAACACAACCAGTGGCTTGGTGACAATCACGACGAACGGGATCGTTACCTCGCGTTCCAGCAGCGGTATTTCCGCTTTTAGTACCGCTCCGGATGGCATTACGATTTCAGCGGCGACTGTCTCCGGCTTTTTCGACGGTATAACTGCTACCGGTCCCGGAACAATGTCGATCACGGCAACGGGAACGGTCACCGGGACGACCGCCCGCGGTGTGAACGCCACAAGTGCAGGAGGGGGCACTGGGCTGACCCTTTCCATGGCGGATGTTTCCGGCAGTTCGACCGGGATAAGTGCAGTCAACAACGGATTGGGCGTCCTATCCATCGGTTCGACCGGAACCGTCACCGGCATGCTTGGGTCAGGCATTTACGCCCGTACCCAATTGAGTGGTTCTGGCCTTACCATCACCGGAGCTGCTGTATCAGGCGGTACGACCGGCATCGACGCCGTTCACCAAGGCACGGGCGCGCTTTCTGTTACGACAAGCGGCAGGGTTACAGGTACCGCAGGGCGCGGCATATACGCTCTGAGCGGTTCTGCGAGTTCTGACATCACGCTTAACCTTGCCGGTGTATCAGGCGGCACAAACGGCATCGTTGCAAAGCATGGCGGCACGGGTGATCTGACGATCACGACAACCGGCGGATCCGTAGATGCTCTTGACGGGGTCGGCATCAGCGCCACGAACGCCACAAGCGGCAACAACATCTCGATCAGCACTGCGGCTGTTTCGGGCACCTCCGACGGGATTTATGCGTTCCATAGAGGCAGTGAAGCGCTCTCGATCACGTCCACAGGCACGATACGCGGCGCGAACGGGCGTGGGATCTATGCGCGGGCTTTCACCGATACAACTGACACGACCATCTCGACAATGGCGGTCAATGGCGGCACGCAAGGCATCTATGCCCGCAATTCAGGCACGGGCGTGCTGTCGATTACCGCGCAAGGTGCGGTCACCGGTAACGCCGGCAGTGGCATCTTTGCACGAAACGATCAGTATGCCACCGATCTTGAAATCACCGCCACCGCAGTTTCCGGCGCAGCGGCGCGCGTTATCGATGCGCGCAATTATGGCACAGGCACGCTTTCCATCACCACAACCGGTGCAGTATCGGGGGGTGACAACGGCATTTACGCCATCAATTATGGCGGCACTGACCTTGCGATCCAAACTGCTGCAGTGACAGGTTCTGTCAGCGGTATCCTTGCTTACAGTCTCGGCACAGGCGCGCTGACGGTAACCTCGACCGGGGCGGTAACGGGTTCGGGCACAGATTACGGGTCGCACGGAATACGGGCGCTGACGCAAACAACCACGACCGATATGACCATCTCAACCGCAGCGGTAACAGGCGGGAACATCGGCATAGGAGCCACTCACACTGGCACGGGCGCACTGGCCATCACGTCAACCGGCACTGTTACCGGTACACGTGATCGCGGGATAACGGCAACAAACACCGCCACCGGGACCAGTCTTTCTGTTTCTGCCGCAGGTGCATCGGGCGCCAATTTCGGGATAAACGTTCAGAATTTCGGCAGCGGACCGCTGACCGTGACCACAACCGGGACCGTTTCCGGGGGGCAGACCGGCATTTCAGCCGAAAATCTCGGGGCAGGTGCGGTTTCCATCGTATCAACCGGGACCGTGACGGGTACCGGCGTAAGCGGCATCTATGCAAGAAACAGGGCTAGCGGGAACGGTCTGTCGGTTTCAGCCGCAACGGTAAGCGGTGGGACCGAGGGCATAAGCGCTCGTAACGACGGGGCAGGTGCGCTTTCGGTTACGGCAACCGGGACAGTTACCGGCACAAACGGTGATGCAATCCTGGCGAT
>JADYXV010000260.1 GCA_020853995.1 Novosphingobium sp. | reverse complement strand
GGAAATCGGGCTTATCTTCGCGGTGCGCGATGGCCCAATAGGACTTGCGCCCGCCCTCCTCCTCGATCACCGCACTCAATCCATAAGCCCACGGCATAGGCGGCAAAATGGCTGCGGGAATGGCAGCGTCAAAGATCAGCACTGATTGGCCACGGCGCGGCGTGCACACCGGATCGCGCGGGGTGGAGCGTTCGGCCATGCCCTCTCGGTAAGCAATGAAATCATACGCTGCCCAGCTTTGCGACGGGGACAAGTTGAATTCGACATAGGCATCACCGCCATCCGGCTTTACAAACAGCTCGAAGCAGGTTGTCTGCCACAGCCCGTCAGCGCGGCGCTTGCCTGCAAAAGCCGGAATTGACACTTGGGCTGCCCCCTCAACCCGCCATCGCAATGTCAGCCAGTTGGCATCGAACGCGAGTATCCGCGCCTGCACCGATGATACGGCCAGCGGCGGATTGGCCGGATGGAACAATAGCTCATACGTTTCCAAGCGCTGTTCTCCGTGCTAGGCGCGCCGCGTTAATATAAGAAGGCCACGATGACCCAATACCAATCCCCTCTCCTCCGCCTGCTTGACGAGCGCGGCTACATCCACCAGCTGACCGATGCCCAAGGGCTCGACAAGCTGGCGAGTGAGGGCGTGGTGCCGGGCTATATCGGCTTCGATGCCACCGCGCCATCGCTGCATATCGGCAGCCTTGTGCAGATCATGATGCTGCGCCGTTTGCAACAGGCCGGGCACAAGCCGGTCGTGTTGATGGGCGGCGGCACCACGCGCATTGGCGATCCCACCGGTCGCGATGAAAGCCGCAAGATGCTGTCTGACCAGACGATTGAGGACAATATTACCTCGATCTTTCAGGTCTTCTCGCGTTTGCTGACATTCGGCGATGGGCCGACGGACGCCGTGATGGTGAACAATCACGATTGGCTGGGCAAGCTTGGCTACATCGAACTGCTTCAGGAAGTCGGCACACACTTCACTGTCAACCGCATGCTCACGTTTGATTCGGTGAAGCTGCGGCTGGAACGCGAACAGCCGATGACGTTCCTCGAATTCAATTACATGATCCTGCAAGGCTACGATTTCCGCCATTTGAACAAGGCGATGGGCGTGCGCCTGCAAATGGGCGGATCGGACCAGTGGGGCAATATCATCAACGGCGTCGAACTGACCCGCCGCAAGGACGGGCGCGAAGTGTTCGGCCTTACGACCCCGCTACTCACCACGGCTGATGGCAAAAAGATGGGAAAGACCGCCGCTGGCGCGGTGTGGCTTAATGAAGACGCCCTGCCCGCGTGGGACTTCTGGCAATACTGGCGCAACGTAGATGATCGCGACGTCGGCAAATTCCTTCGTCTGTTCACAGACTTGTCGCTGGATGAGATCAAGCGCCTCGAATCACTTGAGGGCAGCGAGATCAACAATGCCAAGGTCGTACTCGCCAACGAAGTCACCCGGTTGGTACGCGGTCACGAGGCTGCCAAAGCCGCCGAAGCGACCGCAGCTGCTACTTTCGCAGGCGGGGGACTCGGACAGGATTTGCCGACTTTCGACGTGGCCGAAGAAGACATCGGAATCATCGATGCGCTGATCGGCCTTGGATTTGCGACCAGCCGTGGCGAGGCAAAGCGGCTGGTTGCAGGCGGCGGAGCGCGTGTTGATGGAGAAGCAGTAACTGACGAAGCCTTCCGTATCGCGCTCAAAACCGCAGAAATCCGGGTTTCTTCGGGCAAAAAGAAGCATGGTATCCTGCGCCGCGCCTGACAGATAGTTTCGGCAATCCTAACGGCAAGCTCTTGCCGCTACCGGCAAGCAATTGCCGGGGGTTTACGAAATGTTCGGTATTACAATCCTATAACGTTGCCTCCACACCGAACGCCAAGGAGGAACGATGCGCGGCGGAGCACAGCTTTCAGTCACCGACTTGCGTCGTTCGACCAGGCACGACCTGAACTTGCCGATTATCGGCGAGCATCGCGCCCGTGGTGATATCATGCTGCAACTCGTGAACGTTTCGACCACTGGCTTCATGGCCACGGGGATCGAAGGACTTGGCCGGGGTGACCGCGTGACTATCCGCCTGCCACAAGTGGGCAAGATCGAGGCGTTCCTTGTATGGATTGACGGCGAGCGAGCGGGCTTTCAGTTCGAACGAATTGTGCGGCTGGATGACTTCAGCAAAATGATCAAAAGCTTTGTGCCCAATCCAAAGCTGCGTTCGGCCATCTGATACCCCTTTCCGAAAATGGAATAATGGCCCCGGGCGAGTTTTGCTTGCTTGGCAACGGCCGATGACGATGGCATTGCGACCGGTGTGATAGACCACTCCCAACCCGTATTGCCGTTGCCTGCGTCACCGCTTGCGATCCCTGACTACCGCCGCTTCTGGATAGCGCGCTTCTTTTCGGTGGTTGCGACTACCGGGATGGTGGTGATTCTGGGCTATCAACTTTACGATCTCGCGCGCAGCGATTACGGGATGACAATTGCGCAAGCGGCGTTCCAACTGGGTCTGCTGGGCCTTGCACAGTTCCTGCCGCTCTTGTTGCTGACGCCTGTTGCTGGCGTGGTAGCCGACAGGTTTGACCGGCGGATCGTGGCTGGTCTTGCAATTTGCCTTGATATGACGGTTGCCCTTGCCTTGGCGGTCGTCTCGCAAATGGGAATGCTCACGCTGCCACTGCTGTTCGGGCTGGCCGCTTTGCACGGAACGGCGCGCGTGTTCATCGGCCCTGCTCTGTCTTCTATTGCGCCGAACATTGTGCCTGCCGAATTGATGCCAAAGGCCATTGCGATCAATTCGATGGCCTGGCAGATCGGATCGGTAGGCGGCCCTGCGATTGCAGGATTTCTGTTCGCCGGCAACCCGTCATTGCCTTATTGGACTTCAACGGCGTTACTCGCGCTTTCTGCCTTTTCCGTATTTGGCATCCGGCGCTTGCCGCCGCCTGCAGGCAATCGCAACGTTCATCCTGTCCGTCAGATCCGCGAGGGATTGTCGTTCGTCTGGAACGATCGCTTCCTGCTTGGCTGCATCACGCTTGATCTGTTCGCGGTGCTGCTCGGCGGTGCAACTGCGTTGCTGCCGGTATTCGCGCGCGACATTTTGATGGTGGATGGGCAACCTGTCGGGCCAGACGGACTCGGCATCATGCGTGCAATGCCCGGAGTTGGCGCGGCATTGGTGGCGTTTGTCCTATCCGCGCGCCCTATTGCCAACAATGTCGGCATAAAGATGCTGCTTGGTGTGGTGGTGTTTGGCGTGTTCACCATCGGCTTCGGCCTGTCGACAAACTATTATCTGTCGTTGCTGATGCTGGCGGGGATTGGTGCTGGCGATATGGTATCTGTCTTCATCCGTTCCACGCTGGTCCAGCTTCACACACCAGACGATGTGCGCGGACGCGTATCGTCAATCTCGGGCCTTGCCATTTCCGCGTCTAACGAACTGGGTGAAATGCAGTCCGGCGTGGCAGCAGCTTTCCTGGGTGCGGTCGGTGCGGTGATCATGGGCGGTGTGGGGGCCATTGCCGTTACGGCATGCTGGTTTGTGTTTTTCCCTGAACTCAAAAATGCACGAACCTTTGCAGCACGCTACAGATCGTCCTAAGCTCGCTTGCAATTAGTTTAAGGAGCCTAGCGGCATGAGAGCGGATTCCATACTCGCCACCATCGGCAACACCCCGCATGTTCGCCTGTCGCGCCTGTTTCCCGATCACGAGGTATGGGTAAAGAGCGAGCGGTCCAATCCCGGCGGATCTATAAAGGACCGCATCGGGCTTGCCATGATCGAAGCAGCAGAAGCTGACGGCAGCCTGAAACCCGGCGGCACCATTATCGAACCGACATCGGGCAACACCGGCATCGGTCTTGCTATGGCCGCTGCCGTGAAAGGCTACAAACTCGTTCTGGTCATGCCGGAATCGATGTCGTTGGAGCGCCGCCGCCTGATGCTGGCCTATGGCGCAACATTCGACCTTACGCCGCGCGAAAAGGGCATGAAGGGTGCCATTGAAAGGGCCAGGGAACTAATTGATCAGACAGCCGGTTCGTGGATGCCCCAACAGTTCGATAATCCCGCCAACGTTGATATCCATGTTCGCACCACGGCGCAGGAAATCCTCAAAGACTTCGCAGATGAACCGATTGACGTCCTGATCACCGGTGTCGGCACTGGTGGACACCTGACAGGGTGTGCCGAAGAATTGAAGCGGCATTGGCCGAAGATGAAAGCCTATGCGGTTGAGCCAACGCTTTCCCCGGTGATTTCTGGCGGACAGCCGGCTCCCCATCCGATCCAGGGCATTGGTGCAGGTTTCATCCCCGGCAACCTGCATACCAAGGCCATTGACGGCGCGATCCAGGTTGATCCTGCCGATGCCAAGGAAATGGCTCGCCTCTGTGCGTCAAAGGAAGGCATGCTGGTCGGCATCTCATCGGGCGCAACACTGGCTGCCATCGCGCAAAAGCTCCCCAGCCTGCCATCAGGCAGCCGCGTGCTTGGCTTCAACTACGATACGGGCGAACGCTATCTTTCCGTCCCCGACTTTTTGCCGGAATAAGCAGCAATGGCGATGGACCAAATTGACTATGAAGACGGCGAGGTGCCCCTGACAGGCTTTCTCGTGCGTCCGGAAGGCAAACCGAAAGCCGCTGTTCTGGTTTTGCCAACCATAGTCAATTGCAACACGCCGATGATCCGCCGCGCACATTTGTTGGCGCAAGCTGGCTACGTCGCGATGATCGCTGACTTTTACGGCGTGCAAGTACGTGATTTCGATCATGCGCGCGAATTGGCTGGCCCCTTGCGCGCTACGCCTGAACATTACCGGCAGCGACTTCGCACCGGGCTGGCCGCACTTGTAAATCATGAAGCTGCGGCAAGCCTACCGGTTGCCGCGATAGGCTATTGCATGGGCGGGCAAGCGGCGCTCGAACTTGCACGCGACGGGGCTGATCTTGTTCTTGCCGCAAGCTTTCACGGATTGCTTGATACCGCGCTGCCGGCGGGGTCGGGCGTAATCAAACCGCGTATTCTGGTGTGTCACGGAGATGCTGATCCGTTAGTGCCTCGCACACAAGTAATGTCGTTCTGGGAAGAAATGGATGCGGCTGGTGCCAATTGGCACTTTCACAGCTACGCCGGAGTAAAACACGGCTTTACCGACCCGGGCAGCGATGATCGCGGCATGGCAGCCATTGGCTATGACAAAAGTGCTGACCGCCAAAGCTGGTCAGCTTTGATGGGAATGCTTGACGAAGTGCTTGGATAAACCGGGGAAAGCGCCAAACTTTCCCCGGCGGATATTCTTATGCGATGGCGAACTGATCGGCGCTCAATGCCATCACCGTTTCACTGCCCGCTTCGATTTCACGGCGCAGCGCACCCGCTTCGGTAGCATGGCGCGTGGCCCAATGGCGGGCACAGGCCAGTTTCGCTTCGTAAAACGCTTTGTCTTCTGCACCATTGGCGATTGCGGTGCTGGCAATTTTGGCCATGCGCAACCACATCAATCCCAGCGATACAATTCCCGTCAGCGTCATGTAAGGATAGGCACCCGCTCCCAGGTTGTTCGGGTTGGTCATCGCGTTCTGCATGAACCACATTGTTGCTGCCTTCATCTCGCCCGTTACCTTGGACAAGCGATCTGACACCAGTTGCACTGTCTCATCCGCCGAAGTTTCAGCGCATTCACCATCAACCAGCGCGAACAGGCGCTGCACTGCACGCCCGCCATTAAGTGCCAGCTTGCGCCCGGCAAGGTCCATCGCCTGAACACCATTGGCCCCTTCATAAATCATGGCAATGCGGGCATCGCGCACGAACTGGTCCATGCCGTTTTCAGCGATATAGCCGTGACCACCCCAGATCTGCTGCATGTCCGTAGCGACCTTATAGCCCATGTCAGTGCCATAACCCTTGATGACCGGAGTAAGCAGGCTGATCAGATCATCGGCTTCCTGCCGGTCCGCCTCGGTTGCACCCTTGTGAGTCAAATCAACCTGAAGCGCACCCCACAGGCATAGGGCACGCATGCCTTCGACAAAGGTCTTGCCGTCCATCAACATGCGACGAACATCGGGGTGGACGATAATCGGGTCTGCGCGTTCCTGCGGTTCGGCCGGCCCAGTCAATGCGCGGCCCTGACGGCGGTCTAGCGCGTACGCCAAGCCATTCTGATAGGCGACTTCGGCTTGTGCCAGCCCTTGCATGCCCACGCCAAGACGCGCCGCATTCATCATGATGAACATCGCCGCGAGGCCCTTGTGCTCCTCGCCGACCATCCAGCCTTTCGCACCATCGTAATTCATCACGCAAGTGGCATTGCCGTGAATGCCCATCTTTTCCTCAATGGAACCGACACTTACGCCATTTTTCTCGCCCAGCGTGCCATCGGCATTGACGATAAACTTGGGCACGATGAACAGCGATATGCCCTTGCTCGATTCCGGCGCACCGGGAGTTTTGGCAAGCACGAGATGGATGATGTTTTCGGTCAGGTCATGGTCGCCTGCCGAAATGAAGATCTTTGTGCCGGTAATGGCATAGGAACCATCGGCCTGCGGTTCTGCACGGGTGCGGATCAAGCCAAGGTCTGTGCCGCAATGTGGCTCGGTCAGGTTCATCGTACCAAGCCATTCCCCGCTGACCATCTTGGGCAGGTACATCGCCTGCTGCTCGGGCGAACCCTTTTCGCGGATGGCTGAAATAGCGCCGTTGGCAAGGCCGGGGTACATCGCAAACGCCTGATTGGCGGAGGCGAGATAGCATTCCATGGTGAAGCCCATCACATGCGGCAGGCCTTGTCCACCATAAGCTTCGGGTGCAGCCAATGTGCCCCATGCGCCATCGATATATTGCTTGTAGGCCTCTTTGAACCCGGCGGGAGTGGTAACGCTTCCATCAGCGTGACGCGTGCAGCCTTCCTTGTCGCCAGACAGGTTCAGCGGCGCGACGACTTCGTTCACGAAGCGTCCGGCTTCTTCGATGATCGCGTCAGTAACGTCCTGCGTCGCAGTCTCGAACCCCGGCAGATTGCCATAAGATTCAAGCTTCAACAGCTCGTTGATTACAAAACGCGTGTCGCGTGTTGGTGCGGTATAAACGGGCATCTCTGTTATCCCTTAATGGCTCGGGCTTGGATCGCGACCTTCCGAGCGTTCTTTTTGAATGACGAGTTCGACAAAGCTGGTGAGTTCATCGACGGTGGCCGCAATATCGGCCTGTTGGCGGCGAAGCTGTTCGATGCGCTCGCGACATTTGGCAATCGTAACGCGGCGCTGTTCGGCGCGGCCATCGTCCACATCGTACAAGTCAATCATGTCGCGGATTTCAGCGAGGCTGAAACCGACATTCTTGGCCCGCATGATCCAGGCCAGACGGGCACGGTCCCTTTTGGAATATATGCGGGAAAGGCCCACGCGGGTCGGCGCGATCAATCCCTCATCTTCGTAAAAGCGCAAGGCACGGGCCGTTACACCAAACTCGTTCGACAAGTCCGAGATGGTGAATTGGTCGCGCTTGAGCGCATCAGGCTGTTCAAGGTGACCAGTGTGGTCGCGAGTCGCGGCGTCATGTTGGTGTGACATGGCGCGAAACTACCTAACCTTTACGTAAGCGTCAATCTATCACGCGCTCCAGCAATCCTTCGTTACCGATACGCCGGTAAAAGCATGTATTTGCAAGCGTGTGGCAAGCCGGGCCTGCAGGCTCCACGCGCAATTCCAAGGCGTCCTGATCACAATCGACGCGGATTTCGATGATTTTGAGCACGTGGCCGGAACTCTCACCCTTCATCCACAAACGGCCGCGTGAACGGGAATGAAAGTGCGCAAAGCCGGTTTCAAGGGTCATCGCAATCGCCTCTGCATCCATGTGCGCCAGCATCAGCAACGCCCCTGTGCGGTGATCAATGGCAACCGCTGTGAGCAGTCCATTATCATCGAATTTGGGCATGAACGCGGAGCCCTGCTCTCGCATGGCAATTTGATCGGCGGTGGACAAAGGAATAGCGGCCTTTCTTTCCCGACAACACGCTTGCCGGATTTGTTGCACGATAACCAAATAGAACAGGAAAATCCACGGTTGAGACACAATCGACTTTCGCAAACAGGATGAATGAACGATTAAGTCTTTGCGGTTTGAGGGAATCGCAGACTGAACAGCCTCAAGGCTTGGCTACCAAACGCCAATGTTCAGGGATACACATGAGGGGCCGTTGGGCGACTCTGCAGCAGGCCGATATTGGCCGCGCGAGTTGCCATCGGACGGTGAGGGAACAGGCGGGTTGGTCAGGGGGCCACCGTATCGCGGATTACGCGCGAACGCCCGCAGAAATTCGTCACGAAGGACGCCCGGGGTTAAACGCCCCGGGCGTTTTCTTTTGGCCTAACTCTCAATTTCTTGCGGACTTCGCAAAGTATCAAGTGCCTCATCCATCACGCGCGCAAAACACGCGATCCGGACTTGCGCCGCACCCGCCTTACGCAAGGCAATGATGCAGGCATTCGTTGTCGCGCCGCTCGTCATGACGTCGTCCACCAGCACAACGTTGGCTCCTTTGAGCACCTTCATGCGGCGCGGATGTGGTGCAATCGCACCTGAAAGCATTCGCGCGCGCGCTTTGCGGTTCAATCCGCCCAACGACGGCGTGGCTTTTGGACGCACAAGACCGTCAACCACCAATCGTTGCCCGGTCATTCTGGCCAACTCGCCTGCCAATAAAGCGGATTGATTAAACCCCCTTTTCAGAATGCGCCAACGATGCAGCGGCACAGGGACAAACAGCCATTGCCCTTCAAGAACCGGCAAGCGTGGTGCAATCATTCGCGCCATCATGGGGGCAAGCCCAATGCGCCGGCCGTGCTTCAAGGACAGCACCAACGCCCGCGATGTATCATTGTACAACGTTGCCGCAGATATCCCTGAATGGCGCGGCGGCGCTGCCATGCACGGCGCGCAGACAAGTTCCGCCCCTTCACCAAACCCCTCACCCAAAGGCCTCTGGCACAAACTGCAACAGGTCCCAGTCGGCACTGCCAGCTTGCCCCAGCAATCAAGACATAGCCCGCCATGTTCGGCGACGGGCTCGCCGCAAAGCGGACAGCGCGGCGGGAACACGAAATCGATAACCGGCATCAGTACGGCAAGGCGAGACATGGCTTTGGTTGTCCAGCCCACCGGGGCACTTGGCAAGAGCAGCGCAGACGGGCAATGGCGGATTATGGCCACTTCGCCCCCCACTATTTTCGCGCCAAATCGGCGGAAAGCCCTGCGCCGACGCATGGCCCACTTGCAGCATGCTTCCGATGCTCCGCGCTACATTGCTGCCGATATGGTCGATGACGTCCTCGACCGGCTGTCATTCTTGCGGCACGAACCCGAACGCGCACTGCTGATCGGTGATTGGACCGGCGCAATGGCCGCAGGATTGGCGCCCTTGACTGCACAGATTGAAACCCGCGATCCGCTTCTGGTAAATGAAGAGGCGCCCATTTCAACCGATCAGGGCTTCGATTTTATCGCCAGCCTTGGCACGCTCGATACGCTGAACGATTTGCCGGGCGCTCTGGTACATTTGCGCCGCGCACTCAATGATGGCGGATTGTTGATCGCCTGCTTCATGGGCGCAGGATCGCTGCCAGCGCTTCGCAGTATTATGCTTGAGGCAGATGCCGACCGTCCCTCGCCGCGCATACATCCGCAGGTTGATGTGCGAGCAGGCGGACAATTGCTACAACGATGCGGCTTTGCCGACCCGGTGATCGACAGTCATCACATTGACGTTCGGTTCAGTTCACTCGCGCGTCTGATTGGCGATTTGCGCGCCCAAGGCCTTGGCAATTGCCTGGCCAACCCCGGACGCCCCCTGACCAAAGCTGCCCTTTCCCGCGCCAAAGCTGCCTTTGCCACCCGCGCTGAGGCTGACGGCAAAGTGACCGAGCGGTTCGAGATACTGACGCTGAGCGGGTGGGCAAAACCGCTTCGCCCACCCAAGTTCTGATGCCTCAGCCCAGCGCCGCCTGCGCTGCGGCAAGGCGCGCAATTGGTACGCGATAAGGGCTGGCTGATACGTAATCGAGGCCGGTCTTTTCGCAGAACGCGATGGAGGCAGGATCGCCGCCATGTTCGCCGCAGATACCAAGCTTCAGGTCTGGCCTGGTCTTGCGGCCACGTTCAGCAGCCAGTTCCACCAATTGGCCGACGCCTTCGATATCAAGGCTGACAAACGGATCGCGCGGGTAAATCCCCTGTTCCACATAGGGGTTCAGGAAGCGCGCGGCGTCGTCTCTTGAAACGCCGAG
>JADYXV010000259.1 GCA_020853995.1 Novosphingobium sp. | reverse complement strand
GTCTCCTCCGTCGCGCGGATGACGATGCGCTTGGCGTCGACCTGGTCGACCACGCCGGAGCGGCGGGCCGCCACGGCGGCGCCAGAGTCGCGCGCCACGACCGATTCCATGCCTGTGCCGACCAGCGGTGCGTTTGTACGCACCAGAGGCACGGCCTGACGCTGCATGTTCGAGCCCATGAGTGCGCGGTTGGCGTCATCGTTTTCCAGGAACGGAATGAGCGATGCTGCAACCGAAACCAGCTGCTTTGGCGAAACGTCCATCAGCGTGACGGTGTCACGCGGCGCCATGACGAATTCGCCGTTCTGCCGTGCCGAAACCAGTTCTTCGACGAACGAACCATCAGCCGTCAGCTCTGCCGAAGCCTGTGCCACGGTGTGCTTCTGCTCTTCCATTGCAGAAAGATAGACCACATCCTTGGTTACCTTGCCGTCGGCAACCTTGCGGTATGGCGTTTCAATGAAGCCATACTTGTTGACGCGGGCGAAGGTGGACAGCGAGTTGATCAGACCGATGTTCGGGCCTTCCGGCGTTTCAATCGGGCAGATACGGCCATAGTGCGTCGGGTGAACGTCGCGGACTTCGAAGCCTGCGCGTTCACGCGTCAAACCGCCTGGGCCCAAGGCCGAAACGCGGCGCTTGTGCGTCACTTCGGACAGCGGGTTGGTCTGGTCCATGAACTGCGACAGCTGTGACGAGCCGAAGAATTCACGTACCGCGGCAACCGCTGGCTTGGCGTTGATCAGGTCGTTCGGCATGACGGTTGATACGTCAACCGATGACATGCGCTCTTTGACGGCACGTTCCATGCGCAACAGGCCGACGCGGTACTGGTTTTCCAGCAACTCGCCCACCGAACGCACACGACGGTTGCCGAGGTTGTCGATGTCATCGACTTCGCCCTTGCCGTCCTTGAGGTTCACCAGTTCCTTGACCACAGCGAGAATATCGTCGGTGCGCAAGGTGGTGACGGTGTCTTCGCAGTCGAGGCTCAGACGCATGTTGAGCTTGACACGGCCCACAGCCGAAAGGTCGTAGCGGTCAGGATCGAAGAACAGGCCTTCGAACAGGGCTTCGGCGGTTTCGCGCGTTGGCGGTTCACCCGGACGCATGACGCGATAGATATCGGACAATGCGTGATCGCGGTCAGGCGATTTATCAGCCTTCAGCGTGTTGCGGATCCAGGGGCCGGTGGTGACGTGATCGATATCGAGCAGTTCAAGCTGGTCAATGCCGACACGGTCAAGCACTTCAAGGTTTTCAGGGCCGACTTCATCGCCCGCTTCAATCCAGATGCGACCGGTTGATTCATCGATAAGATCCTTGGCAGCATAGCGGCCAAAGATTTCCTCGGTCGGGATCAGCAGTTCGGCAAGGCCGTCCTTCAGTGCCTTGTTGGCGGCACGTGGGGAAATCTTCTGCCCTGCGGCAAAGATGATCTCGCCCGACTTGCCATCAACGATGTCGAAGGTCGGCTTCGTGCCACGCCACTGTTCAAGCACGAACGGAACCTTCCAGCCGGATTCGGCGCGGGTCCAGGTGACGGTTTCATAGAAGTGATCAAGGATCTGGTCGTCGGCAAGGCCCAGCGCGTGAAGCAGCGCGGTGACCGGCAGCTTGCGCTTACGGTCGATACGGACGTTGACGATGTCCTTGGCATCGAATTCGAAATCGAGCCATGAACCGCGATAAGGGATCACGCGGGCAGCAAACAGATACTTGCCTGACGAGTGCGTCTTGCCCCGGTCATGATCGAACAGAACGCCCGGCGAACGGTGCATCTGGCTGACAATGACGCGCTCGGTGCCGTTGATGAAGAACGTGCCGTTTTCGGTCATGAGCGGAATGTCGCCCATGTAAACGTCCTGTTCCTTGATATCGATGAGGCTCTTCGTCTCGGTCTCGGAGTCCACTTCGAAAGTGGCGAGCTTGAGCGTGACCTTCATCGGCGCCGCATAGGTGATGCCACGCTGGCGGCATTCGTTCACGTCATACTTGGGCGATTCAAGGATGTAGCCATCCTTTTCCTTGATATCGAGGCTGGCGGTGCCGGCGAAATCGCCAATCGGGAAGACCGAACGCAGCGTCTTTTCGAGGCCCGAGACATAACCCGTCGACGGGTCTGACCGCAGGAACTGCTCGTATGATTCGCGCTGGACTTCGATCAGATTTGGCATCTGCACGACTTCGTGAATATCACCGAAGATCTTGCGGATACGCCGTTTCACACCGGGACGACCGGGAGCTTTTGTAGCCATGAAGGTTACGAGCCTCTTTCAAGTACTATGCCGGAAAACCGGCGGAAATCTGCCACGCGCAGCGTGTGGCGCCACCAAACGATAAAAGGCCGCACAGCGCACCATCACCCAAAAAACGGAGATTATGGCCCGCAGCCTTTTGCGTCAGATGGATTGCCCGGCCGCTTCCTTCCGTGGCCCTCCCCTGCGCATGGGACGGCCTTGCTCGAAGCGAGGACAGAGGCGGCGTATAGGCCTCACCCCCGCTCAAGTCAAAGCGTCGTTGCGAATTTCCGCGCCGGCACCGCACCTCAAATCGGCACCATATCGTTTATCAATATTATTGATTGACGATAAGACGAATCGAACTTATTGAATATCGATATTGACCATATCGGAGAACGATCAATGTGCCGTACCCTGAACCAGACCACTGCCGCGATCCTTTCGCTGCTGCTGGCCACCATGTTGTGGCTGCCGCCGGTCGGGGTTGGGCGCGATACATCCATCTCTGCGCAAGGTCCGGTCACGGCCACTTACGCGCTCCCGCTTGCAGCCTGATCGCCAGAACAAAGGAGAAGACCCATGTCCACATTCCGTAACGATCCGCTCCTCGGCATCGCCAAAGCGCTGCTGACTTTCACAATGGCAATGTTTGTCATCGGCATTGTATCTCTCGGCATCGGCGCTGCGGTGATGCTTGCGATGAAAAGTGCGGTTGTCGCAAAGCTGGTTGAGAATGGTGCCCTGACAGAGGCATTTTGGGGAATACTGCTACTGATGCCGCTCGTCGCCGGGATGCTGATGCTCTGCTATCGGTTCGCCGAAAAACTCCGCGCCATCGTGCGCACCGTTGAACTGGGCGATCCGTTCACTCCGGACAATGCCGGAAGGTTACGCGGCATGGCATGGCTGGCGCTTGCAATCCAGCTTGCCTCTCTCCCGATTGGGGCAGTTGCGATGTGGATCGAAAATGCCACCGAGAAAATGGGTAGCATGGAAGTAACCGCCGACGTTTCAGCCAATGGCCTGCTGCTGGTGCTCGTCCTTTTCATCCTCGCCCGTGTATTCAAAACCGGCGCCCAGATGCGCGATGACCTTGAAGGGACCGTGTGATGCCGATCAATGTCAAACTTGACGACCTGCTCCACGCGCGCCGCATGACCCTGACCGAACTGGCCGAGCGGATTGACCTCACCCTTGCCAATGTCTCGATCCTGAAAACCGGCAAAGCCAAAGCCATCCGCTTTTCCACCCTCGAAGCCATCTGCCGTGAACTGGACTGCCAGCCAGGCGACGTACTGGGCTTCGCACCTGAAGCAGACCCAGCAAAAGGTTGACTTGAAGACGCGAATCCGCCAGAGGCCCGCCAGACCGGTGGGCCTCTTGAGGTTTGTCGATCATCCGTCCGAGACAGTTGGTGTGCAGGGTTTGCTTGCACTTAATGTCCAGCCAAGGCGGGGAAATGAGTTTTCACGGCCCTATCGCTCCTGAGAAGAAACGCCAAGTGCCGCAAGCGTCTGCTTTTTCAAGCAGCGCACCTCCTTCCCTTGTCAACGGACTCGCCGGTGCTCTTTGGGGCACCGTCAAACGTAGCCGGCCGTCCGGGATCATCCCTGCACGGCCATAGTGAAGGAGTTAGGCATGGATCGTTCGCAGAAAGCCGAATCGGTCGCATTCCTTAACGGCGTCTTTTCCGAGGCCGGCGCGGTGGTTATCACCCGCAACCTCGGCATGACAGTGGCCCAGTCCACCGTCCTGCGTAACAAGATCCGTGAAGCGGGTGCTACCTACAAGGTTGCGAAGAACAGTCTTGCCAAGCTTGCCGTCGCGGGCACCGATTACGAAGGTCTGGGTGACTTGTTCACTGGTCCTACCGCAATCGCGGCGTCCGCCGATCCGGTTGCTGCCGCCAAGGCAGTGGTCGAGTTCGCCAAGACCACCGACAAGATTGAAATTGTCGGCGGTGCAATGGGTTCGCAGGTTCTCAACGAAGCCGGTATCCGGGCACTTGCCACGATGCCAAGCCTCGATGAACTGCGCGGCACGCTCATCGGCCTCATTCAGGCTCCGGCCACGAAGATCGCCCAGCTTACCACTGCTCCGGCAGCCAAGCTGGCCCGCGTCTTCGGTGCTTACGCCAAAGAAGCCGCATAAGACTGTTCGATTTCTCGCCGACGGCTTTGCCGTCGGACCAAAACAAATCAGGAGTGAATTATCATGGCTGACATCGCCAATCTCGTCGCCGAACTGTCGAAGCTGACCGTTCTTGAAGCCGCTGACCTTGCCAAGGCTCTCGAAGAAGCATGGGGCGTAAGCGCGGCTGCTGCTGTTGCTGTTGCTGCGGCTCCTGCCGCTGCTGCTGAAGCTGCTGAAGAGAAGACCGAATTTGACGTGATCCTCACCGGTGACGGTGGCAAGAAGATCCAGGTCATCAAGGAAGTCCGCGCAATCACCTCGCTCGGCCTGACCGAAGCCAAGGCCCTCGTTGAAGCCGCTCCTAAGGCGATCAAGGAAGGCGTTTCGAAGGCTGAAGCCGAAGACATCAAGAAGAAGATCGAAGAAGCCGGCGGCACCGTCGAAATCAAGTAATCTTCTCTACCAGTTTCACGGGTGTCTTGAAGCGCCCGTGGATGGAAAGGGCGGGGCCTCGGCTCCGCCCTTTTTCGTGTCCGGGCCCTTTTTTCGTGTCTGGCGTTCGTGGCCGATCGCGTTTCAGGCAGTCACTCCGGCTGGGGCAACCGGTACAGTCACACGCACGGACAATCCGCCACCTTCCGCCCGCCCGAACGCAAGCCCGCCGCCGAAACGTTGAAGCAGCCGGTGCGCAGTCGGGATGCCCAGGCCAAAGCCCGCCGTGTCACGCGCACGGGCTTCATCAATGCGATAGAACGGGGCAAGGATACGTTCGAACTGGTCTTCGGGAATGCCGGGCCCGGTATCTTCGACAGTGATTGTCCAGCGCCCATCGGCATCGGGCATGACTTTGACCTCGGCAAATCCACCGTAGTGGATGGCGTTTTCAACCAAGGCCCGCAGCACGAGCAAAAGCGGCTCGCGATATGTCTGAACGATTGCGACGGAAGGAACTTCCAGCCGCGCCTGCCCCGGAAAAGTGCCCCCCAAAAGATCCGCAACGGCAAGGCCCAGATCGACCGTCTCTGGCGCGGCGGTCAAGTGCTGTGCGCGCAAGTATTGTTGGAGCGACATCAGCATCGCTTCCATTTCCTGCGTGCTGTCACGGACCAGGCCGCCAATCTCGTCATCATCGATCATGTCGGCAGCTATCATCACACGTGATAACGGCGTGCGCAGATCATGGCTGATCGCCTCAAACGAGCGCGCCTGATCTTCGAGCATGGCGGCGATGCGCGCCTGCATGGCGTTCATGGAGCGCGCAAGGCTGCGCAAGTCGTCAGGTCCGCTTTCGTGGACCGGCACAAATTTCCCCTGCCCGATCGCATCGGCAGCATCGGTCAATTCGCGCAACGGGCGCGTCATGATCCGCAGCGACCACAGCGCCAGCGCAAGGCACAGCCCTGCCGTTACCAGAGTGAGCACCGTTGCCCGCAAGGCAATCGGCCAGCTTGAACTGATATCGCGCGACCGGAAGTTGAGCCAGCGTCCGTCCGCCAGTCGCATCGCCCCCACCAGATCGCGATAGCCACGCCGCGAAGGTTCGATCCCCAACAAAAGCGCTTCTTCGCCGAGTTCCGGTTCCCAATGCAGGATATGGTCGCGGATTTCGCCAACGGCCTGATCAGGCGGTCCGGGCGCAACATGGGGCTGTGCAGACAACGCCACTTCAAGGTGACCGGTGGACATGGTTTGTGCCAGCGTTTCCGGAGCCACTGCGTACATACGCTGGCTCACCACCAACAGTTCGGCAACCCGCCGCGCATGGTCTTCGCGCAAGGTCTCTTTGTCTATCGCGTTGTAAAACAACAGGCTGGCCACAGCCTGCACGGCCGCCAGCAGCAGCAGCAAGGTTGCCGCCCGTACTGCAAGCCGCGACAGATTCGGCCTATGGCGCAGCGTCGTCGTTTTGCGCCTACGCAATGCCGGTTCTGTCAGGCCACTCATCCGCGAAAGCTGTCACTGCTTTGTCCTTTGGTCAACCTACGTGATTGGCTGGAAACGTTTTGTGATGAAAGAAGCGGTTTGAACATGACAACCAACCGATGCTGACGCGGCTTCCCACAAGCGGCCAGCGGCCCTATGGCGCGACTGCAGATGTTTGAAAAGCCACCCTTGCGTTACACCGATGAACTGCGCGCGATGCTTAGCCTCGCTGCGCCACTGGTGGGCGCAAACTTGCTGCAAATGGCGGTTTTCGCGGTGGATGTGGTGTTTGTGGCGAGGCTCGGTCCGGTTGCCTTGGCAGCCGCTTCGCTGTCTGTGTCATTGTTCGGCCTGCTGATCTGGAGCCTGTCGGGTCTGGTCGGCGCTGCGGCGCCGTTAGTGGCGGCAGAATTGGGCCAGCGCCGCCATGCAGTACGCGAGGTGCGCCGCACGGTGCGTATGACTGGCTTGGCGGGCTTGCTAGGCGCGATTGTGGCAATGGGCATTTGCCTGCTGGGCGAACCGCTCATGCGCATTACCGGCCAGCAGGAAAATGTCATCGCCTTGGCCGTGCCGTTCCTTGGCGTGCTGATGTGGGCAGCCATCCCGGCGACATTTGCGGCATTGCTGCGTACATTCGTGGCCACGATGGGCCGCCCCGCGATTGGCACCGCGATTACGGGCATGGCCGTCGTGGTCAATGCACTGGGCAATTGGCTGTTCGTATTCGGCAATCTGGGAATGCCGGAAATGGGCCTGACCGGCTCTGCTGTGTCCAGCGTGGTCACCACTTGCGCGATGCTGATCGCCTATGTTGTCGTCATCCGTACAGACCGGCGTTTGCGGCGCTATCGCCTGATGGGGCGGTGGTGGAAGATGGAACGCACACGCTTTGCCGATGTCATGCGCATAGGCCTGCCGATCACTGCCACGATCATTGCCGAGGCGGGCATGTTCAATGGTGCCGCTTTCCTGATGGGGCGCATCGGCGAAGTGGAACTGGCCGCACACACCGTGGCGCTGCAATTTGCAGCCATCGCGTTTCAAGTGCCGTTCGGCGTTGCGCAAGCGGCCACGATCCGCGTCGGCCTTGCCTTCGGTGCTGCTGATAACGCCGCGATTTCGCGGGTGGGCCTTGTCGCGGTCGTGCTGGGCATGGGCTTCATGGTGCTGACTGCCAGCGTGATGCTGTTTGCGCCGCGCCTGATCTTGCGCATCTATATTGATCCCGATGCACCCCAAAATGCAGAGATGGTGAGGCTTGCGATCCAGTACATGGTGATCGCGGCTGCCTTCCAGTTGTTCGATGGCGCACAAGCCGTCGGCGCATCGCTCCTGCGCGGGCTTCAGGACACGCGCGTGCCGATGGGCTTTGCGCTGTTCGGCTATTGGGTTCCCGGCATCGGCACGGCTTTGGGCCTCGGTCTCTATTCGCCGCTGGGCGGACTTGGCGTGTGGATCGGCTTGATGGTAGGCTTGGTCGTTGTGGCAACGCTGATGCTGTGGCGATGGAAAAACCGGGAAAAGCTCGGCCTGCTGCCAGCCTGAAAAAATTCATTCATCAGCCTGAAAAGAATCTTGGCCATACCCATTGACGGCCCCTGACCCCGCGCCCATATCCCGCTCGCTGGCACTCTCGCCCTGAGAGTGCCAAGCCCCATTTTTTTAGTATGGAAGAGGGAGAAACCCATGTCATTCCGTCCGTTGCACGACCGCGTGCTGGTACGCCGCGTCGAAGCCGAGGAAAAGACTGCTGGCGGGATCATCATTCCTGACAGCGCCAAGGAAAAGCCAGCCGAGGGCGAAATCGTCGCTGTTGGCACCGGCGCTCGCGCCGAAAACGGCACGATCACCCCGATGGACGTCAAGGTCGGTGACCGCGTCCTGTTCGGCAAGTGGTCCGGCACCGAAGTCAAGGTTGGCGGCGAAGACCTGCTGATCATGAAGGAATCGGACGTTCTCGGCGTGATCGGCTGATCATCCGGATTTTCCGACTGACTCATTCAAATCTTCAAAGGAAATCATCATGGCAGCCAAGGACGTAAAGTTCGGCCGCGACGCTCGCGAACGCATTCTGCGCGGCGTCGACATTCTTGCTGACGCAGTCAAGGTTACGCTCGGTCCCAAGGGCCGCAACGTGGTTATCGACAAGAGCTTCGGCGCACCCCGCATCACCAAGGACGGCGTTACCGTCGCCAAGGAAATCGAACTCAAGGACAAGTTCGAAAACATGGGCGCCCAGATGCTGCGCGAAGTGGCTTCGAAGGCCAACGACGCAGCTGGTGACGGCACCACCACCGCCACTGTTCTGGCACAGGCTATTGTTCGTGAAGGCATGACCTCGGTCGCCGCCGGCATGAACCCGATGGACCTGAAGCGCGGCATCGATATCGCTGTCCTCAAGGTCGTTGAAAACCTCAAGGCGCGTTCGACCGCGGTTACGGGTTCGGCTGAAATCGCACAAGTTGGCATCATTTCGGCCAATGGCGACGTGGAAGTGGGCGAAAAAATCGCTCAGGCCATGGAAAAGGTCGGCAAGGAAGGCGTGATCACCGTTGAAGAGGCCAAGGGTCTCGAATTCGAACTCGATGTTGTTGAAGGCATGCAGTTCGACCGCGGTTATCTGTCGCCATACTTCATCACCAACCCTGAAAAGATGACGGTCGAACTCGAAAATCCGTACATCCTGATCCACGAGAAGAAGCTGTCGTCGCTGCAAGCGATGCTGCCGATCCTCGAAGCAGTTGTACAGTCGGGCCGTCCGCTTCTGATCATCGCAGAAGACATCGAAGGCGAAGCGCTTGCTACCCTCGTCGTCAACAAGCTGCGCGGTGGCCTCAAGATCGCTGCCGTCAAGGCACCGGGCTTTGGTGACCGTCGCAAGGCAATGCTGGGCGATATCGCCACGCTGACCGCTGGCGAAATGATCTCCGAAGACCTCGGCATCAAGCTTGAAACCGTAACGCTGGGCATGCTCGGTCAGGCCAAGAAGGTCACGATCGACAAGGACAACACCACGATCGTCGATGGTGCCGGTTCGGCTGAAGAAATCAAGGGCCGCGTCGAGCAGATCCGTGCGCAGATCGAAGTGACCACTTCGGACTACGACCGTGAAAAGCTGCAAGAGCGTCTTGCCAAGCTTGCTGGCGGCGTTGCCGTGATCAAGGTCGGCGGTGCTACCGAAGTCGAAGTGAAGGAGCGCAAGGATCGCGTTGATGACGCGCTTCACGCAACCCGCGCTGCTGTTGAAGAAGGCATCGTCCCCGGTGGCGGTACCGCTCTGCTCTATGCAACCAAGGCTCTCGAAGGCCTCAAGGGCGCAAACGACGATCAGACCAAGGGCATCGACATCGTGCGCCGCGCGATCCAGACGCCTCTGCGCCAGATCGCCACGAACGCCGGCCATGACGGTGCGGTTGTCGCGGGCAACCTGCTGCGCGAAAACGACGAAAATCAGGGCTTCAATGCCTCGACCGACGTTTATGAAAACCTCAAGGCCGCTGGCGTGATCGATCCTACCAAGGTCGTTCGTACAGCACTTCAGGATGCAGCATCGGTCTCGGGCCTGCTCATCACCACTGAAGCTGCGATCAGCGATCGTCCTGAAGACAAGCCCGCAATGCCACCAATGGGTGGCGGCATGGGCGGCATGGGTGGCATGGACTTCTAAGGTCCAACGCCAACTTAAAGCCAAACACGATCAGGGGCCGGAGGGGAAACCTTCCGGCCTCTTTTCGTTGGCCCATTTTCGTTATCCAGCCGGTTTGACAAAGCGGGAACCTAATGACGCATTGCGCGTTATGGGCAAAATGGCACCAGCACTTCCTCTTCCGGCAGAATTTCGTTCCACCGCCATTTTACGGGCATCCATATCAGCAATTGGCGGTTGATGCGCTGATGGCAGGCCACGAAACCCATCCGTTCCTGGCCGACAGCGCGATCTATCGGCTCCTGTTCGAAAATATGGACGATGGCTTTTGCGTAATCGAATTTGTCGATAGCCCGCACGGGCCGCTTAGCGATTACCTGCACATAATTGCCAACCCTGCGTATGAACGACACACCGGCATAGCAAATGTGGTTGGTCAGCGTTTGCGTGATATCGTCCCCGACGAAGCAGACAACTGGATCGCCTTTTACGGCAAAGTCTTGCATACCGGAGAGCCGATCCGGTTTCGCAATGAACTGGTCGCAACCGGACGCCATCTTGAAGTGTCCTCGTTCCGCTTGGGGTCGTTCGAAAGCAGGCTAGTGGCGGTATTGTTCAAGGACGTAACCGAAAAGGTCCTGGCAGAAGCTGCCCTTCACCAATTGAACGAAACGCTTGAGCACCGCATATCGGATGCTCTTGCACTGCGGGAAAGGGCTGAAAATGCGCTGCGGCAGGCGCAGAAAATGGAAGCCGTCGGCCAATTGACCGGCGGCCTTGCCCACGATTTCAATAACCTGCTTGCCGGGATCACCGGATCGTTTGAAATGATTGCACGGCGGCTTGAGCAGGGCAGGACAGAAGATGCCGAACGGTATGTATCGGCAGGTCTGGGCGCAGCGCGCCGTGCCGCATCGCTTACCCACAGGTTGCTGGCATTCTCACGCCGCCAGACTCTTTCACCCCGACCCACCAATATCAACGTGTTGCTGGGCGAATTCCTGGAGCTGGTCCGCCGCACTGTCGGGCCGGAAATTGCGGTAACCGCAAATTGCGATCCTTTGCTGTGGCACACATTGGTAGATGCCAACCAGCTGGAAAACGCGATGCTCAATTTGTGCATAAATGCGCGCGATGCGATGCCCGACGGCGGTAGCCTGGCCATCGAGACCCTCAACCTTACGCTCGATGACGAAGCAGCAAGCCAACGCGGTCTGGCTGCGGGCGATTACGTGGCAATCACCGTCAGTGACACAGGCGTCGGCATTGCACCGGAGGATATCGACCGGATCTTCGAACCGTTTTTTACGACCAAGCCAATGGGGCGTGGCACGGGTCTGGGCCTTTCGATGGTCTATGGCTTTGCCCGCCAGAGTAACGGTCTGGTTCGTGTACGGTCTCATCCTGGCACTGGCACGCAAGTGCGGATTTATCTGCCCCGTCATTGTGGCATGGCCGACGAACTCGACGCGATCATCGCCGATCCGGTTGGCGCTGCACAACCTGGCGCGCGTATTCTGGTCGTGGATGATGAACCGACTGTACGGATGATGATGGTCGATGCGCTCGGGTTGCTCGAATTTGACTGTATCGAGGCGCATGACGGCCCTTCGGCAATTGCCATGCTAGATCGGCACCCCGAGATCGATCTGCTCGTCACCGATGTCGGCTTGCCCGGCGGCTTGAATGGCAGACAAGTGGCTGATGAAGCGCGACGGCGTCAGCCCGGCCTCAAAGTTCTGTTCGTGACCGGCTATGCTGACAGCGTCGTTTTGCAAAAGGATGCCACCGAAGCTGATGTTGCAGTGCTGACCAAGCCGTTCGCAATTGATGATCTGCAACAGCAGGCCGTGGCGCTTCTGGAAATGGCGAGCAAGCCCGTCACACCCGGCTAGGCGATCCTTTCGTAAAGTCCGACAATGGCCCCGTCGGGCAACGTGTGATCATCGTACCGGCTGAACCCCAGACGATCCGCCAAGCGGATGGAAGCCGTGTTTTCCGGCTCTATCATGCAGGCCACCCGGCTCTGTTCCTGGGTTCTGTCGAACCACTCCAGCGCTGCTGTCATAGCCTCAAGGGCGTATCCTTTGCCCCAAAACCGCTGTGCAAGCATCCACCCCGCTTCGGGCACATCATCCAGCCCTTTGCCAAACCCGCGCAGCGTGTGGAAAACCCCGGCCTGGCCAACGAACGCACCGCCCGCCTTTTCCCAAATCAGGAACATGCCATAGCCATAAAGATGCCACGATCCCGCCGCCCGCAAGGCCCGTGCAAACATATCGGCCGTCGGATTTTCCGGCGGAGGCCCAAGGTAGCGCTGGACTTGGGGATCGGCCACCAGATCGCGCAGACGGATGTAATCATCGCGCCCGGCTACGCTTAACACCAGACGTTCGCTTTCCAGACGCGGCAGCGTCCTCATAGCGCGCCGTCGAGAGCATGAAGCGTCAACCCCACCAGACCGCCCACAAGCGTCCCGTTAATGCGGATAAACTGGAGATCGCGGCCTACCGCGCCTTCGATCCTGTCGGTCACAGTCCGAGCATCCCAGCGCTTCACGGTTTCCGACACCAGCCGGACAATCTGCGCACCATAACGGGTGGCAACGCCCACCAGGGTGCGCCGTGCAAAGCGATTGACCACGCGCTGCAATCCGGTGTCACGTTGCAAGGCATGGCCCAGTTCGGCAATGCTGGCGCCGAATTGGCCGCCAAGCGCTCCTTGCGGATTTCGTACCATTTCCAGCATTCGCGCGCGGCCCCGCTCCCACAACCCGTCAAGCCAGCGGGCAAAGGCCGGGTTTGCGAGAATCTCGTGCTTCACCTGTTCGACTTTGTCACGCATCGCCGGATCATGGACAAGATCGTGAGCGAGCGTCCGCAGTCCCTCTTCAATCCTGGTTCGGACGGGATGGTCAGGAACCACCAGCGTCTCGGCCAACAGTTTGTACGTTCCGTCCAGCACGGCATTGGCCAGCTTTTCATCCAGACCAGTCCAGCGCAGGATCGTATTGGCCCGTTCATGAATCATTGTCTTGATCATGGGCTCGTTGGCCTCGATCGTTTCGGCGGTTTTGCGGATCAGACTTTCGATCACGGCCATATGCCGCCCATCGGCAATGGCCGCGCCGATCAATTGGCCAAGCAGGGGCGCAAGGTCGATTTTCTCAAGCTGGTTGCGCAATGCGCCTTTGGCCAGACCGCCCAGTTCGTCGGGATCAAGCGATTCCAGAATGTCGGCAACAAGCCCTGCCGCGCCATCGCGCAAGCGGCTTTCGCCGGTGCGCGGATCTGCCAGAAACCCGCCCATCGCAGCCGCAGCATTCAAAGCTCCCATGCGCCGCGCGACGACTTGGGGGGTCAGGAAATTGCTTTGCAGAAATGCCGCCATCGTATCGGCAATGCGGTCTTTGTTCTCCGGAATAATCGCCGTGTGCGGGATGGGGATGCCCAAAGGATGGCGGAACAGCGCCGTCACGGCGAACCAATCGGCCAGCCCGCCCACCATTGCCGCTTCGGCAAAAGCCCGGACAAACCCGAATGCGGGATGGACATGTTCGACTTGCCGCATGCCGATATAGATCGCGGCCATAACGATCAGCAGGCACGTCGCCATGATCCTCATGCGCCGCGCGCGGTCAACAGTCCTTACCGGACGCAACCCGAACGTGCGCCGCAAAGAGGAGGGCTCTGCAGAAGCGGTGCCCTCGGGTGATTGTGTCGAAGGAGCGGTCACTCCGCCGGAAATGCCTCGGGCGCCTTTTCGTTCCACGCACCCGGTTCCTGACCAAGGACTTTGCGCGACAGCCACGGCCCGATGCGCTTTTCAAGACCGTCTGCCAGGCTGAAACCTGCCGGGACGATCAGCAGCGTCAGCAATGTCGAAAGTGTCAACCCCCCGATCACCACGATGCCCATTGGTGCGCGCCAACCGGAATCCGATCCGATTGTCACCGCTGTCGGGACCATCCCGGCCACCATGGCCACTGTCGTCATCACAATCGGCTGCGCGCGCTTGTGCCCGGCTTCGGTAATCGCGGCCAATTTGTCCTTGCCCGCCGCCATTTCCTCGATCGCAAAATCGATCAGAAGGATCGAATTTTTCGCAACGATGCCAAACAGCATCAGGATACCGATGAACACCGGCATCGAGAGCGATTGTCCGGTCAGCGCGATGGCAATCAGCCCACCCAAAGGCGCGAGAAACAGCGAGCCCATGTTTACCAGTGGCGAAATGAAGCGATGATAGAGCAGCACCAGCACTGAAAACACCAGCAAGATCCCGGCGGCCAGCGCAACGCCAAAATTGTTCAGCATCTCGGCCTGGAATTTGTCCTCGCCCGCAGCCGTATTGGAAACGCCCTGCGGAAGATTTTTCATGATCGGCAACTTGTTGATCGCCGTCATGGCCTCGCCTTTGACAACGCCGGGGGGTAAATCCGCACCGACAAATACACGCCGGTTCTGGTTATAGCGCTGGATCTGCGTGGGACCTGAACCGAACGTGATTTCCGCAACCCGCGATAACGGAACCGACCCACCCGAAATGGTAGGCACAGCCAGATTTTCGAGCGTCGACAAATCACGGCGGGAAGCCACTGGCAGTTTCACCCGGATCGGCACCTGACGATCCGATAGCGAGAACTTCGCGCTGTTCTGGTCAATTTCGCCTTGTGTCGCAATGCGGATCACCTGGCTTAGCGCCTGCGTGGTCACGCCAAGGTCTGCGGCGAGATTGAGGCGCGGCTTGATGATGACTTCAGGCCTGCGCAGATCCGCACTGATGCGCGGAGCGACCACCAGCGGCAAAGCGCTCATCTGTTCAACCAGGGTCTGTGCTGTTTTTTGCAAGGCGTCGGGATCGGACCCTGCCAGCATGATGCTGATCGGACGTCCCGAACTGCCCCCAGGCCCACCTGGACCATTGGCCACGAAGTTTGTGCGAACGTCGGCCACCTGCTGCAAACGCGGGGTCATTTCCCGCTCGAAGTCGATGCTCGAACGCTCCCGGTCCTTGCGCAGGTTCAGATAGATATTGGCTTTGGCTTCACGAACCGAAGCCAGCGTTGATTCAAGCTCCTGTTCCCCGCTCAGGATATTGACAATCTCGGTCACCTTGCGGTCGGTCTGGGCCAAAGTCGTACCGGGCACCATTTCGATGCTGATCTGGCTTGAATCGCTATCGCTCGTCGGGAAAAACTGGCTCGGGATGGTCGCGCCCAGCAGGACAGTCATGATCAGTGCGAGCAGGCCGACACCCATCATCCAGACACGGTGGTCGAACAACCGCGCGACAATCCGGCGGCGCGGGTGCTGCTGGCGATAGGCTTGCGCCTTTGACGTATCGAGCGACCAGCTGAGCACTTTCATGTAGCGGTCCATCCACACGCCGCCGCCATGCTCGGCCTCGCCGTGAGCCTTGAGGAAATAGGCCGCGATCATTGGTGTGATCATGCGCGCCACCAGCAACGAGAACAGCACCGCAATCACCACGGTCATCCCGAAGTTTTTGAAAAACTGGCCTGAAACACCCGGCATCAGCGCTACAGGAAAGAATACCGCAACAATCGAGAAAGTGGTGGCGACAACTGCAAGGCCAATCTCGTCAGCGGCATCGATCGAAGCCTGATAGGCCGATTTCCCCATGCGCATGTGCCGTACGATATTCTCGATCTCGACGATTGCATCGTCCACCAGCACACCTGCCACAAGACCCAGGGCCAGCAGTGAAAGCTGGTTGAGCGTAAAGCCCATCAGATCAAGCACCCAGAACGTCGGAATCGACGAGAGCGGAATGGCAACCGCGGACACGATCGTTGCCCGCCAGTCGCGCAGGAAAAAGAACACCACGATCACGGCCAGAACCGCGCCCTCGACCATCGCGTTCATGGATGAGCGGTATTGGTCCTTGGTATATTTTACCGAAGTGAACAGTTCGACGAAGTGAACTTTGCCGCCCTGCTCGTTCTCAAGGTTTCGCAGCTCTTTCACCGCGCCATCAAACACCGATACGTCGGATTCGCCGCGCGCGCGGGAGACCGAGAAAGTCACGACCGGCTTGCTGTTGAACTTTGCAATCGAGGTAAGTTCGCTGAAGCTGTCGCGTACATCGGCCACTTCGGAGAGTCGCACGGTACGGCCATTGGCAAGGCCGATTTCGGTTTGCGACAATTCGTAAGCGGTTTGAGCATTACCGAGCACGCGGACCGACTGGCGCGATCCGGCAATCTCGGTCCGGCCACCAGCCGCATTGATATTGACCTGACGCAGCGCCGCGTTGACCTGCGACGCGGTGACACCCAGCGAACTCATCCGCGCCGGGTCAATCGTTACCGCGATTTCGCGGCTCACCCCGCCTGAACGGCTGACTTCGGCCATGCCCGTCACGGTCAACAGGCGCTTGGCCACCGTGTCGTCGATGTACCATGACAATTGTTCAAGCGTCATGTCATCGGCAGCGACTGCAAAATAGGCAATCGGTTCTGACGACGTCTCCACCTTGAACACTTGTGGCTCAAGAATGCCCTCGGGCAGATCGCTGCGGATCTGGTCAACCTGGTTCTTGACTTCGTTGACCGCCGAATTGATGTCCTCACCGATCTTGAACTGGACCATCGTCTGGCTGTTGCCTTCAGACGCCGTAGAGGTCAGCGTATCGACACCGGCAATCGACCGAACGGCAGATTCCACGCGCTGGGTAATCTGGTTTTCAATTTCGGTAGGCGCAGCGCCCGGTTGGGCAATCGACACGATTACCACCGGAAATTCGATATCCGGCGTGTCCTGCACTTTCATTCGCGAAAACGAGACCAGTCCGGCCAGCGTCAGACCGATAAACAGGACAATCGGAACAACCGGGTTGCGGATGCACCAGGCCGAGATATTCTGGAAATTCATGCCGGTTACTTTGCCTGTACCGGTTTAGCGGGCACCGGTTGGGCAGCATCTGTTTGGTTCTGCATCGGCACCGGCTGGACAAGATCACCCGTATTCAGGAAACCGCCTGCGCGCAGCACGATTTTTTCAGTGCCGGATATGCCCTGAATAACCGAAATGCCCTTTTCGCTGACTTCGCCGGTCTTCACTTCACGGCGCTGGACTTTGTTATCAGGCCCGACAACAAAGACATACGTGCCCTTTTCGTCGCTAAGGATTGCGGATTCAGGCAGTAGCGGTGCGATCACGGTGCCCGACCGGAGTGCGGCATTGGCAAAGCCACCCGGCCGCAAGGCCGCATCATAGCCGAGCGCAATACGGGCAATGCCCTGACGGGATTGTTGATCGATTGTCGGCGAAAGCTGCCAGACTTGGCCGGTAAGAACACGAGTCGTGCCCACTGGCGTCACTTCGGCAATGCTGCCGATTGCCAGACGGCCCATATCGGATTCGGAAAGCCGTGCCTGCAATTCCATTTCACCGTCGCGCGCCAAAGAGAACAGGACACCGCTGCCTGAACTGACCACCTGGCCCGGCTCAACCGCACGGGTAAGGACAAGACCGGCGGCAGGCGCAACGATGTTCAGCCGCGCCGCACGCGCGCCCAGTTCACCAAGACCGGCACGCGCAACACGGACCCGCGCCACCGCTGCGTCGCGGGTGGCCGTCAAACGATCAATATCCGCCTTCGAGATGAAGCCCTTGGCCACCAGTTTCAACGCGCGGTCAAGATTGGCCTGCGCCAGCCGAGCATCGGCATCGGCAACAGCAACATTGGCCGACTGGCTTGCAATCTGCTGTGTTTGCACTTCGCGATCAATCACCGCCAGAACCTGGCCCGCGCGAACCCAGTCACCGGCATCCACCAGAACTTGTATGACCTGACCGCCTTCACCGGCCACGCCAACCGGCATCTGGCGACGGGCAGCAATCGTTCCACTGACGTTGATGGCTGCGGCAATCGTGGTCTGGCCCGGCACAATGACGGAAACGACCTGGGCCTGGCTCGCCGTATCGGCGTCATCGCCTGCGGCGCTGCCACCCTTCATGGCCCACCATGTGCCGACCACCAGAAGCACCACCGCAACCGCGCCGAACACCCACTTGCGCCGTGAAGACGGCGTTGCCGCGTCGGCACCTGAAAAAGTGTTCAGTTCGTGCGCACTGTTTGCGTCGATGGTCGTTTCGTAATTCATGTTTTTCAATGCCTTCGTTCCAAACTGGTGCGAAGGCTGGCCCCTTCATGCTCGAGTAGGTGTGTTAGTTCCATAACGCACTCGCCGCAAGCATCGCGGCATCACCACTTTGGCGCAGTTATGCATCGTAATAGACCTGCTTCCGACAAGTGGCAATTACGTCTCGACAAAGGACTTAAGCCGAAATGGTGAACGTGTCTTTCTTGCACCTGTAACTTTTTGTAACGCCTGTTAGCCGGATTTCAGCGGTGCCAGCGTAGCTTACAGACGGTCAGGCGATTTGCAAATACGGTCCAAAGACTTTGCTGATCGCACGCAAAAACAAAGGCCGCCTCCCCGAAGGAAGACGGCCGTTGTGGATGGAGCCAATTTTTCAGGCGTCAGTATTTAAGCTGTCGCTCGTACAAATCGCGATAATGCTGAATTCTGGTGACACGCAGACCCTGCATGCCCGAGCGGTCAACTGCGCGTTGCCAAGATGCGAATTCTTCAAGCGTCAGGCTGTAACGCTCGCAGACTTCGTCGATCGTCAGCAAACCGCCGTTGACGGCTGCAACGACTTCAGCCTTGCGACGGACGACCCAGCGCGTGGTGCTGGGTGGCGGCAGGCTATCCACGGTCAGCGGCTCCCCAAGGGGGCCGATTACTTGTGCGGGGCGTATTTTCTGGTTCTCGATCATGTCAGTCTCGTTCTTCAGCGAGGCCCGGCCGCAGGGCGACCTTCTATCCGGTTCGTTGTGCCCAATTGTGCTTTGCCATTCGCTGAAGAGACTGGGTTAACAACGCCTTCACCTTCTGCTGATTGCGTTGAAACGCCCGAAAATCCCGTTGCGATGATTCGCGCTGCCCGTCCGTGGAAACTGCCTGTAGAAATTGTTTCTTCTCCGGTACTTGCTGCGGCCATGACGCGGCGCAGATCCTGCACCGCGGCTATGCGTGAGCACAGCTCATGCCAAGTCATTGGACGCAGACCGCCCCCGATATCAGTCGGGGCGAAGGCGCCGGAAGGGTTAAAGCTCATATCCATCGCCAAACGCTTTACGGCCGATACCGCTAAGGTCCGGTAAAGAGACCATTTGACTTTTGTTGATGATCCTTACCGGCAGTTCAGACCTGCGCTTTCCCTTCTGCGAACGCGCGGCTTTGCCCTTGTTTGAAAAAGCGCCTATGGCCGCCGAATGTCCGTAATCTCCGCACTTCCCGACCTGTCCGATCTGTTCGACCTGCCCCAGCCACTAAGTGCAAAACGCATTGTCGTGGCGATGTCGGGCGGCGTTGACAGCTCTGTCGTGGCCGGAATCGCCGCAGCCAGCGGCGCAGAAGTGATCGGAGTCACCCTCCAACTGTACGATTATGGGGCAGCTACCGGGCGCAAAGGTGCATGTTGCGCAGGCGACGACATCCGCGACGCGCGCAATGTGGCCGACCGGCTTGGCATCGCCCATTACGTTTTCGATCACGAATCGAGCTTTCGCGCTGAAGTGGTCGAGCGATTCGCCGACGATTACCTCGCCGGGCGCACACCTATCCCGTGTGTGCGCTGCAATATGGGGCCAAAGTTCACCGATCTGTTCAAGATGGCGCGTGATCTTGGTGCCGATTGCCTTGCCACCGGGCACTATGTGCAGCGCGTGATGGGCGCAGCAGGCCCTGAATTGCACCGCGCCGCTGATCCGGCGCGGGACCAGTCGTACTTCCTTTACGGGACGACCGATGCCCAGCTGGAATTTCTGCGCTTTCCCTTGGGCGGATTGCCCAAGTCAGAAACCCGCCGCATTGCGCAGGAACTGGGCCTGACCGTGGCGGGCAAGCCCGACAGTCAGGACATCTGCTTTGTGCCGGACGGCGATTACGCCAAAGTCGTACGCTCTGTCCGTCCCGAAGGCGATGCTCCGGGCGAAATCGTCCATGCTGCCACGGGCGAAGTGCTGGGCACGCATCGCGGCATCATACACTATACTGTCGGCCAGCGCCGTGGCCTTGAAATCGGGGGCCAGCCCGAACCACTATATGTAGTCGGGCTTGATGCTGCGAATCGCCGCGTTCTGGCAGGCCCGCGCCAGTTGCTGGCCGTGGGCCATGCCACGATCATCGAAACCAATCGCATTGGCCCGATGCCGCAAGGGCCGCTGACAGCCAAAGTGCGATCGATGGCAAAGCCTGTGCCGGTCACGCTGGAAGGTGCATTCGGCGAAAACGCCTCGGCGACGATCCGCTTCCATCAACCGGAATACGGCGTTGCGCCGGGTCAGGCTGCGGTGATCTATTCAGGCGAACGCGTGGTTGGCGGTGGCTGGATCGACACGACCGGGCCGTGGGTCGGCTGACCTTTTCCGATCACTTCCACGAATCGAGCACGCAGCCCCAGCCATTGCGATACGTGGCCTTGTCGCTCACGATCAGGGCGAATCGCGCGGTGACGCTGCGCTCGTCCACATTCTCGCTTAACGTCACCAGCTCCATCCCCGGTTCAAAGTCCTGCTTGCAATCGGACAAGGCGCGCCCGCCGACAAACCGGCACGAACATGCAACGCGCGCGCCGTAACTGGCACCGGTCTGGGCAAAGCTGCGCAATGGCGACAGAAAAAGCGCAACCAGCGCTGCAATTAACGCAAAAGCCACCAACACCCAGCGCAGCCAGCGCCTGCGGCGCGGTGCGATGGTCAGTGACGGAGCTGTGGGGGAACTGTGGTTGCCGGTTGCCATCGATACGCGTTCTGGTGGAAGGACAGACCTGATGGCCCGCCACATGCTCTCTCTTATCCTGCCCTTTGCGATGCTGCCAGCCTTGGCATCATGTTCGCAGGGGACGAACGCGCCTGAAGGGCCAGCGCCGATTTCGGCACAGGCGCTGAAGGCCGTCGTCAAGAACCCCGGCGTTGACCGCGAAGACCTCGCCCGTGCAGTCGATGCCCTTTTTGCGCCGGAAGCCGCCGAAACACGTGCATTGATCGTCATGCACAATGGCCGGATCGTGGCCGAACGTTATGGTGCGGGCGTGCATGAGAACACGCGGCTGGTCAGCTGGTCGATGGCCAAGTCGATCACCGGCGTGATGATCGGCATGCTGGTGTCCGATGGACGCTTGCGGCTTGATGAAACCGCACCAGTTCCGGCGTGGCAGCGCCCGGGGGATCCGCGCGGCGAAATTACGCTGCGCCAACTGCTGCAAATGCGCTCGGGCCTGCGCCATGCCGAGGCAATCGACCCGGTCTATGAATCGGACGAAGTGCGGATGCTGTTCCTTGACGGACGCGACGATATGGCCCGCTATGCCGAGGACCAGCCGCTGGAAGCCGAGCCGGGCCGCCAGTTTGAATATTCCACCGCCAGCAGCGTGATCCTAGCCGACCTTGCCGCGCGCGTGCTTTCGCCTGCACCCGATCCTGAAAGCCGCCGCCGTGCAGTGGCGGAATATCTGCGGACGCGGTTGTTTGAACCGGCAAAGATGAAATCCATGCTCCCCGAATTTGACCGCGCGGGCACATTGGTTGGCGGATCGCTGATTCATGGCACTGCGCGTGATTGGGCGCGCTTTGGTGATTTCCTGCGCACCAAGGGGTCTGTCGGTGGCGCGCAGATCATTCCGCGCCAATGGATCGACTTCATGGTCACGCCCAGCCCGCGCGAGGCACAATATGGCGCGCAAGTCTGGCTGAACCGCAAGCCGACCAAGGGCGAAGCGTCGCTCTTCCCCGATCGCGGCCCGAAAGACCTTTACGCCTGCATCGGCCACCTTGGCCAATATGTGCTGGTCAGCCCCGGCAGCGGCCTTGTTGTGGTGCGCCTTGGCAAAACGCAGGACGACAAACTGTGGCCGGTGGTGGACAGGCTTGCGGATATCGTCGCACTGTACCGCTAGGGCAGCCGGAACAGGCCCTCGACCACAGTCACGCACGAGCCGCCGAGCAACACGCGATCCCCTTCAAGGCGGCAAGCAAAATCTGCCCCCCGTGCCGATGCCTGATGGGCAGAAAAGCTGTTACGCCCCAGGCGCTTGGTCCAGAACGGGGTTAATGCGGCATGGGCCGAGCCGGTGGCTGCGTCTTCATCGATGCCCACTCCGGGAACGAACACGCGGCTGACCACATCGGCGTCCGAGGCGTGACCTACCCCGTTTGCCGTCGCGATAAACTGTACGTCGCCATAGGCTGCGAGTGCTTTGAAATCAGGGGCGAGCGCCATCACGTCTGCAACCGAGGCATAGAGGAAGATGTTATATTCCCCGCCGCGCCATACCTCTTGGGGAACAGCCGCGCCCAACAGGGGCAGTGCTTCGTCAAAAGCGGCGAGTGCAGTTTCCATCGCGGGCAATGACAATGCATAAACATCACCGTCGTGAACATCGCCGGCGCGCGCTACTTCGAGAATGCCCACCTGACGCGTCGCAAAAGTCACCCGCCCGCGCATCGGGTCTTGCGCCAGCACGACATGGCCTGATGCCAGAGTGGCGTGGCCGCACATGGCCACTTCTGCCGCAGGGGTGAACCAGCGCAGTTCAAAGTCGGCAGCGCCGCTATGATCGGGCACGAGGAACGCGGTTTCGGCAAACATGTTTTCCGCGCCAATGGCCTGAAGCGTCGCGTCATCGGGCCAGGCTTCCAGCATCATCACTGCTGCCTGATTGCCCTTCAGCGGCGTGGCGGTGAAGGCATCGACATGGAAATAGGGGACTTTGCTGTCGGTCACGCTGCGGGTGTTCCCGTTATTGGTGCACCTTGCGCCAGAATGGCAGGGCTGGTGCCGTCAGTTGCAGGGGCCAGAAGGTTCTCCGCGCCCATCGCTTCTTCGTCCACCAGTCCTTCTGGATCGGGATGGATCAGGATTTCGACGCCGGGAAATTCCGCCATGAGCTTGTCTTCGATCTCGTCCATCACCGTATGCGCCTGCGTCACGGTCATCCGGCCATCAACCCAGACATGGAACTGCACGAAATCGCGGTTGCCGCTGGTGCGGGTGCGCAGATCATGCAGCCCTCGCAATTCGGGGTGCTGCGCGACGACTTGTAAAAACCGCTCGCGCTTTTCGAGCGGCCATTCGTGATCCATCAACTGTTCAATCGCCACTTGCGATGCACCCCATGCGCCCCATGCCAGCCAGATGGCGATGCCGAACGCGAATACCGCATCGGCGCCTGCGATCCCGGCATAAGTATCAAGCAGCAGCGCCGCGATGACCGCGACGTTGAGGAACAAGTCCGACTTGTAGTGCACATTGTCAGTGCTGATCGCGAGGCTACCCGTCTTGCGGATGACATGGCGTTGATAGGCCAGCAGCGCGAAGGTGGCGGCCAACGCAATCGTTGAAACGATCACACCCGATTCGGCCTCCGCCACTTTGCCGCCGCCAAAGAACTGCCCGATGGCGCGGAAGGCAAGGCCGATTGCGGAGATCGAAATGAGCACGACCTGAAACATTGCCGCCAATGCCTCGGCCTTGCCATGGCCGAAGCGATGGTTTTGATCATCGGGCTGCGCTGCAACCCAGACGCCCAGCAGCGTGGCAAGGCTGGCAATCAGATCCAGCGCGGTATCGGCCAACGACCCCAGCATCGCCGTGGAGCCGGTGGAAATGACCGCCCACGCCTTCATTCCCACAAGCATGATAGCCACCGCAATGCTGGCAAGCGCAGCCTTGCGGTTCAGATCGTTGTGGTTTTGGGTGGTGGTCATGTCCATGCGCAGGGCCTTAGGGGTAAAGCAGGGTGCTGGTCCAGCCGCCTGCACCATCGGCAACAAAACGGCGACGTTCGTGCAGGCGATAATCGCGGTCCTGCCAGAATTCGATTGCCGTGGGCATTACGCGATAGCCGGACCAATGCGCCGGACGCGCAATGTTGCCATCGGGATATTGTGTGCGCAAAGCCTCTACGCGATCAAGATAGGTCTGGCGGTCGGGCAAGGGCCGCGATTGATCCGACGCGGCAGATCCCAAGCGTGATTCGGGATGGCGGCTGGCGAAATAGGCGTCGGCTTCTTCGAGGCTGACTTCGGCAATCGGGCCTTCGATGCGGATCTGGCGGCGCAGCGATTTCCAGTGGAACAACAGCGCAACATGGGGGTTGACCGCCAGCTCTCCACCCTTGCGGCTGTGGAAGTTGGTATAGAACACAAAGCCGTCAGGGCTGTGACCTTTAAGCAGGACCATGCGGACCGAAGGCAAGCCATCGGCCGTGGCAGTGGCCAGTGCCATCGCGTTTGGATCGTTCGGTTCGCTTACTCCCGCCTGCGCAAACCATGATTCGAAGATCGCGTGGGGATCGGCGTGCGGGATGGCATCGGACGTCTGTTCAGAATTCACGAGAGTTTCCTGACAAGGTTTTCACAGTTTACAGTGACCAGAGGGACAATCACAGAGCTTCCCGATGAAGCATGACGCCCAGCCTTATCGGCGTTTGCAGGCAGCATGACCATGATCAGGATCAATTGCATCGCCAAAAGCCTACTCTTGTGACAGCAAGGTGGAAAGGCAACCTTGCGGGCAGGCGCGCTTGATCCTAGCTAGGGCGCATGGCTGATCCTTATTCAATTCTGGGCGTTCCCCGCAGCGCGAGCGAGAAGGACATCAAGTCTGCCTATCGCAAGCTTGCCAAGGAATTGCACCCCGACACCAACAAAGACAATCCCAAGGCGACCGAGCGCTTTTCCGAAGTGACCCGCGCCTATGACTTGCTGTCCGATCGCGACAAGCGCGCCAAGTTTGATCGTGGCGAGATTGACGTCGATGGCAACCCAGCTGGCGGGTTCGGCGGTGGCTTTGGTGGCGGAGGCGGCTTTGGCGGCGGCAATCCGCGCGGCCATCAGGGCGGATTCGGCTCCGCGCCTGAAGGCATGGACCTTGGTGACATTTTCGAAGGCCTGTTCGGCGGCCGTGGCGGCATGGGCGGTGCCGGAATGGGTGGTGGAATGGGAAGCGGCGCAAGACGCGGGCCGCCACCAAAGGGGGCGAACGTCAATTACAAGCTGCTTGTGCCATTTGTGGATGCCGCAACCCGCGCCAACCAGCGCATCACCTTGTCTGACGGCAAGACCATAGACCTCAAGCTTCCTGCAGGTCTGGAACACGGCCAGCAGATGCGGCTGGGCGGCAAGGGTGAGCCCGGCCCCGGCGGCAATGGTGATGCCATCGTCACCATCGAGATCGGCGCGCATCCTTTTTATGAACGGGATGGCGATAATATCCGGCTTGATCTGCCGATCAGCCTGACTGAAGCCGTGCTCGGTGCAAAAGTGAAAGTGCCCACCGTGGATGGCCCGGTTATGCTCACCGTGGCGCCCGGAACTTCCAGCGGACGCACGTTGCGGCTGAAAGGCCGGGGCTTTTCACGCAAGGATGCCACACGCGGCGACCAGTTGGTAACGCTGCAAATAGACATTCCCGCAGATGATCCGGACCTGAAAGCGCGTCTCGATGGTTGGCAAGACATGAGAGACATTCGAAGCAAATTTGGTGGCTGAGGCTGCGCCCGACGATCTGCCACCGGGCGCGCATCCGCTTATTGCCGTGCCCGACTTATCGCCCGAGGCACGGCGACGCGAAGCTTTACGTTGGCGCGCGGGAATGGCCGAAGCGCGGGAAAAGTTGGGTCCGGGCAGCCGTGCCTGGAGCATAGCCAAACGCATTGTCGTTGGCGCGTGGAATGACGGTTCGATCCATGCAGGCAACCTTGCCTATATGATGATCATCGCACTGTTCCCGTTTTTCATCACCGCCGCCGCCATATTTTCAGCCATTGGCGAGCCCAGCCAGCGGTCAGCGGCGATCAATACCGTGCTGATCACATTACCCCCGGTTGTGGCTGATGTCATCGAGCCTGTGGCGCGTAGCGTGATCGAGGCCCGCAGTGGCTGGCTGCTGTGGATCGGCGGGTTCTTCGGGCTGTGGACGGTTGGCAGCCTGATCGAAACAATGCGCGACATTTTGCGCCGCGCTTATGGCACCAAGTGGGAGCACGCTTTCTGGCGGTATCGGCTGGCATCAACCGGAATCACTCTGGCGTCAGTCGTGCTGATCCTGCTTTCGATCATTGCGCAGGTGATTATCGGCACGGCGCAAGAAGTAATCGAAGCTTTCTTGCCGCAATTCTACGAACTGGTCGACATGTTATCGTTAAGCCGGATTGCGCCTGCGTTCATCCTTTATGGCGCATTGTGGCTTTTGTTCATCTCGTTAACCCCGGGTGCATATCGGGGGCGCAATTATCCCAAATGGCCGGGCGCGCTGTTCGTAACCCTTTGGTGGATCGGGGTAACAACCGCGCTACCCACAGTTTTGCGGACCTTTTTTTCCTACGATTTGACCTATGGCAGCCTTGCCGGAATGATGATCGCTCTTTTCTTTTTCTATCTGGTGGGCTTAGGGATGGTGGTTGGGGCCGAACTCAACGCCGCGCTGGCCGAAACACCGGAGGAGCGTGACATGTTGGGACAAGCCGATGACCGCGAACGCGCGGTTGCAAAGACGACGAGAAGCGAGACTGAAAGCGCATGACAGGACTGATGCAGGGAAAGCGGGGCCTGATCATGGGCCTTGCCAACGACAAATCGCTCGCATGGGGCATTGCCCAGAAGTTGAGCGAACAGGGCGCGGAACTGGCGTTCTCCTATCAGGGTGAGGCGCTGGCCAAGCGCGTGCGCCCGCTGGCCGAGAGTCTTGGCAGCGATTTCCTGATCGAATGCGACGTGTCCGACATGGACGCACTCGACACGACATTCGAAACACTGAAAGCGCGCTGGCCGACGATCGACTTCATCGTTCACGCCATCGGCTATTCCGACAAGACGCAGTTGCGCGGCAAGTTTTACGACACCACGCTCGACAACTTTTTGATGACGATGAACATTTCGGCCTACAGTCTGGTGGCCGTGACCAAGCGTGCGGCCGAAATGATGCCGAACGGCGGATCGATCGTCACGCTGACCTATTACGGCGCGGAAAAGGTTGTGCCGCATTACAACGTGATGGGCGTGGCCAAGGCCGCTCTGGAAGCCAGCGTCAAATATCTTGCCAACGATTGCGGCCCGATGGGCATCCGCGTGAATGCCATTTCGGCAGGCCCGATCAAGACACTCGCCGCCAGCGGCATCGGCGATTTCCGCTACATCCTGAAGTGGAACGAATTGAACAGCCCGCTGCGCCGGAACGTGACCATCGATGATGTCGGCGGCGCAGGGCTGTATCTGCTGTCAGACCTGGCATCGGGCGTGACGGGCGAAACGCATCATGTGGATGCAGGCTATCACACCATCGGGATGAAGCAGGAAGACGCGCCGGATATCGCGCTGAGCTGAGGCAAGCTTAGTCCTGAATTCGCGAAGCGAAGGTGTTTCGCGCAGAGCCGCAGAGTAAGCAGAGGCCGCGAAGAGGAAGTGCGCAACTTCTCTGCGCTCTTCGCCTCCTTTGCGCCTCTGCGCGAAACCTTTTATAGCGCTACGCGATCAGGGTTGTGCTGGCGCCGTTGGCGCTTCAACGCCATCGCGTTCGCGCTTGAGGCGGGCTTCGTATTCTTTTTCGATCTGTTCGACGCGCGCCTGTTCCGCTGCCGCGTCTGCATCCAAAGTCTGCAGGCGCTTGGCGCGTTCGTCTTCGATCAGCTTGCCAAATTGCACGTCCGAAGAGGTCTTCTTTTCGGCATAGGCGCGGTCGATCAGTTTGGCGACGCAACCGGTTGCACCGCCAGCGCCAACTGCCGAGCACGAATTGGTGCCGAATGCGCCAACCGTCTCATAAGCCCGCACGCGCTGGCTCCACGATTGGTTGGCAATCGCATTGGGGTTGTCGCGAAGGGCCTTGGGAATGCGGAAACGCTCTTCCTCTTCCTTGCGCGCGCAAACTGTGATCGTGCCATCTGCCGATGCGGGGCACGGATCATCCCCATAAACGATGATCTGGTTCACGCGCTCTCCGGCAGGATCGGTCAGCGCGGGGTCCTGCGCGTGGGCCGGGACAGCAAACGCGCTGACGGCAAGCAGGGCGGCAGGAATCAGGCGCTTCATCATCGGTCTCCGGTAAGCTTATCCCTGATATAGGGCCGCCCCGCTGTGAATGGTAGATGAAGCCGCGTCGTTGTCGGGAATCAAATCCGCTTGCTGGCCGCAATCGCCACGCGGCAGCCCAAGCGGATCGCCTGGAACAGCACCGGATAGGCGGGCGCTTTTTCCGCGCCAGCAGCAAAGGCAGCGTCGCGGTGCTCACGTTCGTCATCGCGAAATTCGCGAATCATGGCAGAAAGTTCGGGGTCTTCATCGCCAAGTTCTTCAAGCTGTTCGGTATAGTGCTTGTCGATCTCGGTCTCGATCGCGGCGGTGCAGGCCATCGCAGCTTCCGGGCCAAGCAAGGCCGTCGCGGCACCCAGTGCAAAACCAGCAGCAGACCACACCGGTTGCAGCAAAGTGGGGCGGACGCCGCGTTTGGCGATCAGCGCGTCAAACTTTTCGCGGTGTACCGCTTCCTGTTCGGCCATCGCGGCGATTTCAGCCGAGTGCGGCGCGCGGTTGCCCATCACGGCAAGCTGGCCTGCGTAAATGCATGTCGCACCGAATTCTCCGGCCTGATTGACCCGCAGCATTGAAGCGTTCTTGACCACGATCAGGCTCCCTTTCGGCCTTTGCCGAGCAATGCGAATACCAGCACGGCACCACCCATTGATAGCAGGAAGTTAAACCCGGCCAGACTGATGCCCAAGAGGGACCAAGGTGCGACATCGCAGCGGATGACCGGAGCGTTCATGATCGCATCAAGCGGATCACCGCCACTGGCAACCGTGGCGCACGAGGTCACGCCTTCCCACCAGCCGTATTCGACGCCTGCATGAAACCCGCCGATCAGGCCCGATGCACCAATGCAGATGGCCGCAAGGATCACTGCCAGATCGCCCGCACCTTTTCCGCGAATTGTCAGGGCCAGAAGTGCCAGCACAATTGCGGCAATGTGCGGATAGCGTTGCCACCAGCACATTTCACAAGGGTACAAGCCGAAGCCATATTGCGAGATAAGCGCGCCGCCCATCAGCGCGGCAGGCACGATCAGCGCAAGCGCATAGGCGGCGTTTCTGGACTGGACCGGTGTCACGAAAGTTTCGCCCTGCTACCGCTTCAACTTGGCCGCAAGCGCGCTGCGCGGGGCAGTGCGACCCAGCGTTTGCACCGCGTAATAAAGCTGGAAGTCCTTGATGTTCTTGGCCTTCAGCTCTTCCGGCGTCATCTTGAAGCGCGGATCGTCAATCTTGTCCTTTTCAAGGTCTTTGTCGTCCAGCTTGATTTCGTTGATCAAGTGGCCGCGCAGATCGCTTTCACGATAAGACCGCATTGCGCGTTTGCGCAGATCGGGATCGGAAATCTGCGGCACGGCGATATCGGGATCAATTCCGCCTTCCTGCACCGATTTGCCCGATGGCGTATAATAGCGCGCGGTCGTCAGCTTGATCGCGGTTTCGCGCGACAGCGGGATCAGCGTCTGCACGCTGCCCTTGCCAAAGCTGCGCTGGCCCATCACCACGGCGCGGTGCTGGTCTTGCAATGCGCCTGCGACGATTTCCGACGCCGAGGCCGAACCTTCATCGATCAGCACGATCATCGGCACACCCTTGGCAATGTCGCCCTTGGTCATCATTTCGGCAGGGTAAACCTCGTTATCGCGGGCATAGCGGCCACGCTGCGAAACGATGGTGCCCTTGTCCAGAAACAAGTCGGACAAGGCCACGGCTTCATCGAGCAAGCCGCCAGGATTGCTGCGCAAATCAAGCACGAGTCCGGTCACTTTGCCGCCAGTCCTGGCCTTGATGTCATTCCATGCCTTTTGCACCGATGCGCCTACATCAGCGCTGAAGCTGGAAACCGAGATCACCCCGATATTGCCCTGAAGCTCCCATTCTACGGGTTTGAGTTCAATGATCTTGCGCGTGATGGTGACGTCAAACGGTTCGTCCCGGCCGGGACGGAACACGCTGAGGCGGATTTGCGTGCCCGGAACGCCGCGCATCTGGTCAACCGCTTCATCCAGTGAGCCACCGTAAATCAGCTTGCCGTCAAGGTGCGTGATGAAATCGCCTGCCTTGATGCCACCCAGATCCGCCGGGCTGCCCTTGGTTGGCGCGATGACCTTGACCGCGCCATCATCGAGGGTGACCGACAAGCCAAGGCCGCCGTACGAACCTTCGGTCTGGGTGCGCAGATTTTCAAAATCGCGCGCATCAAGATAGGAGCTGTGCGGATCAAGCGTGGCGAGCATGCCCGAGATTGCGCCCTTGAGCAGTTTGTCATCATCAACCGGCTCAACATAATTGGCCTTCACACGCTCATAAACAGCGACAAGCTTGCCAAACTCGGGACCGGAGCGCGCGTCAACCGCAGCAAGGCCGGCGGTGGCCACCGGGATCAGCGCAACGGCAGTGACAAGCGCGGTTGCGCGGAAAAGAGGAGCGAACGTCATTGCCCTTGGGGCCTTTCGCGAAGGTGCATGCATATGACAGTTGTATAACCGCCGGTGAATTAACGCCAGATGAGGTTTTGGGGCAGGCGACGAGGATTATCCGCGCACCAGTTCCAGCGGGTTGACCGGGGTGCCATCGCGCCGCAGTTCGACCGTCAGCACCGGACGCCCCGGCCCGGCATTGCCGAGCGGCGAGCCCTGCACCACCTGTTCGCCCACCGCAGCCCCGATTCGGCCAAGGTTGGTGACCAGCGTGGTCCAGCCGCCGGGATGTTCAACAATCACGATCCGGCCATAACCACGATAGGCCCCGGCAAAGGCCACCCGGCCATCGGCGGGGGACACGACTTGCGCGCCGCTGCTGGCCACCAGCGTGATGCCGGTCGTCAAACCAACATCGGCACGCTCACCAAAGCCCGAGACGAGTCGGCCCGAGACGGGGACTATCCAGGCAAGGCCTGAAGGTGTTGCCGATGCGGCGGTAGCGGGCGAATCGACGACCAGCAGCACTTCGCCGGGGCGGCTTGGCGGCAGGATCGGCCCCGGCAGTGCGGCGAGGCGCGCGCGGATTGTGCCATCCGTTTCAAGTTGGCCCATCAAGGCGGACAAGTCGCGCGTCTGTTCGGCCAAAGCCATCGCGCGATCAGCCTCGCGGCTGGCAACGCCCTGTGCCGCGCGCGAGGCAAGGCGCTGACGGCTTTCCAGTGCGGCAAGTTCAGCCTGCCGGTCTTTCAATGCCTTTTCACTGGTCTGCCGCTCAACCGTGGCAAGACGGGCGTCCTCTTGCAACTTGCGGCCACGCTGGATTTCGGCGCGCAAACCGGCAGTACGACGCTGCACTTCGGGCAACATGGTTTCCATCACCGCGCGCAGATAGACCGTATCCCGCAAGGATTCGGCGCGGACGAGGCTGAACGCGAGCGGACGGCGCGCCATCATTTGCAAGGCAGCGGTCAGCCGCACAACCGGCTCCTGCCGTTCGGCCATCCGTCCGCGCAATGTCTCACGCTGGCGATCGATCAGCGCAATTTTGGCCTGGGCCAGTTCAATCTCCGCTTCGGACTGCTGGATGCGCGCGGCAACGGCGGCGGCTTCGCGCGCGGTACGGTCCGCTTCTGCCGTCGCAGTGCGGGCTGACGTTTCCAGCTTTTCAGCGCGGGCGCGGGTTTGCGCCAGCGCTTGCCCTGCGCGGCGCAAGGCATCCCCCGCCTCACCGCTATCGGCATAGACATTGCTTTGCTGCGCGGTGGCTTGCCAGCCCGCGACACCGGCCAGCACCAAAACTGCAAGAATAAAGGCAAAGCGTGACGTCATGGCAGCGCTTATCCCTCGCGGTGATAGGGATGGCCAGCAAGAATGCTGGTGGCCCGCCACAACTGCTCAGCCAGCATCGCGCGGGCCATCATGTGCGGCCACGTGGCTTTGCCGAATGCGATCAGCAGGTCTGCCGATTGGCGTGACACATCATCATGGCCATCAGCCGCGCCGATCAGGAACCGCGTTTCGCGCACACCATCATCGCGCCACCGGCCAAGAATTGCGGCAAATTCGCTGGAGGTGAGCTGCTTGCCGCGTTCATCCATCGCCACGGTGCGCAACGGGGTTTGCGAAGGCGCCGGGATCTGGCCGCCACGGTCCGGCAATTCGGTGACTTTCCAGCCCCACGAAATGCGCTTGGCATAACGGTCCACCAGCTCTGCCTCAGGCGACCGGCCTATTTTGCCGCGGGCGATGATGTGGAGGAGCATGGTCGAGGTGTAGCGGGGATTGTCGGGGAATAGAAGAAGAGGGTTTCGCGCAGAGACGCGGAGAAGAAATGGGAGGCGCGGGGAGGTTGCGCGGGCGGCAAGGGCGCAGAGGAAAAGGAGCTATTCGGCCCCCTTTTCATCTCCGCGTCTCTCTTTTCTTCCCTGCGTCTCTGCGTGAAACGAAAGAAGGCCCCAACTCCTCCCGTAAACGGGAGGGGAGTACAGGTCAGGCTGCGCCTGCGTCGCCGAAATTCCACATGCGTTCAAGGTTGTAGAACGTGCGCACTTCGGGGCGGAACAAGTGGATCACCACGTCACCGGCATCAACCAGTACCCAATCGGCAGCGGGCAGGCCTTCGATACGGACGTGGCCATAGCCGCCGTGCTTGATCCGCTCGGACAGCTTTTGCGCCATCGAAGCGACTTGCCGCGTTGAACGGCCCGATGCGATTACCATGTAATCGGCAATCGAGCTTTTGCCTTCGAGTGCAAGGCTTACGACTTCCATGGCCTGATCATCGTCAAGCGAGGCCAGCACGAGATCGTGCAGCGAGGCGGCAGTGCGGGGCGTATTGTCAGCCTTGGCAGACACTTTATTGGCTTTGTCGGCGTTGGCCGATTGAGATTGAACGCTGGTCATGGTGCGCGAAATGGCCTCCGTGGCTCAAGAGTCAAGGAATAACGAGTCATTCGCGCATGAGTTTCCGCGCTGCGCCCTGCTGGCGCGGCGGATTTTGGGCAATGCGCGGTCAGGATTTACCTCTTTTTATGGCACGATGCGTGAGCGGATCGCGCAAGCTGGCGGTGCCCATGCGGGCAGACCAGTCAGGATCGGCGGCGCGAATCGCGCTGGCCGACCGTGTATCGGGATCAAAGCGAAGAATGGTCAGCGCGGGGGTGACCTGCTTTGCGCCGGAAACCATCTGGCCGGG
>JADYXV010000258.1 GCA_020853995.1 Novosphingobium sp. | reverse complement strand
GTGCCACGTGTTGCCGTGGCCAGCAATGCCGAGGCGGCGCGATTGGCGGCAAGCGAAGCAGGGGCGGCCGCCATCGCCGGTGAGGCAGCCGCAGCGCTCTACGGGCTGCCCATACTGGCCGCCAACATCGAGGACGACCCGAACAACACGACGCGCTTCGTCATCATCGCCGAGCATGACGCCGCGCCTTCCGGTGCGGATAAAACCTCGCTGATCTGTTCGACCCTGAACCGCCCCGGCGCGATCCATCACCTGCTGGCGCCCTTTGCCGACAACGGCGTTTCGATGAGCCGCCTCGAATCCCGCCCGGCACGCCGGTTGGGCGGCAACCATTGGGAATATGTTTTCTATATCGACATCGAAGGCCATCAAGACGAACCAGCGGTGGCGAGTGCCCTGGCCGGACTGGAGAGCCGCGCCGGTTTCGTCAAGCGTCTCGGCTCTTACCCCAAAGCGGTCTACTGAGGTTTCATGATGAGCACGGCATCCCAGGCATTGCCTTATATCCGCGGCATTTCCCCGTATCTTCCGGGCAAGCCGATTACCCAGTTGTCGCGTGAAATGGGTATTCCGCAGGAACAAATCATCAAGCTGGCATCGAATGAAAATCCGCTGGGCATGAGCCCGCTGGCGCGGCGGGCCATTGAAGCGGCGCTGGCCGGTGCCGAGCGCTACCCGGATCAGTTCGAGTTGATTGCCGCGCTGGCCGAGCGTCATGGTGTGACGGCGGAGCAGGTTGTGCTGGGCAATGGCTCGAATGATCTGCTTGACCTGGTGGCGCGAGTATTCCTCTCGGCAGGGCGCTCCAGTGTGGTCGCGGAATATGCGTTTGCTATTTATGCGCTGGTCACTGAAATCACCGGTGGCGAGACCATTGTCGCAGCGGCAAAACACTACGGCCATGACCCGGTGACGCTGCTGGCGGCCATCCGTCCGGATACGCGCGTGCTGTGGATCGCCAATCCGAACAATCCGACGGGCACGTTTTTGCCGTATGCCGATGTCCGTGCGTTGATCGAGCGTATTCCGCCGCATGTCGTGGTGGTGCTGGATGAGGCTTACACCGAATATCTGCCACCGGCCGAGCGGGTGGACAGCGTCGCCTGGGTCAGGGATTTCCCGAACCTAGTGGTGACCCGCACATTCTCCAAAATCTACGGGCTGGCCGGGTTGCGCGTGGGCTATGCGGTGGCGCATGCCGCAGTCGCCGATCTGATGAACCGTGTGCGCCAGCCATTCAATGTCGGCAATCTCGGCTTGGCCGCGGCGCTGGCCGCGCTGGACGACCATCTGTTTCTTGCTGACAGTTACACGCTCAATCGTCAGGGCATGGAGCAGCTCATCAGTGGGGTGAAGCATCTGGGCGTGGAACATATTCCATCGCATGGCAATTTCATCACCATCGCCGTGCCCGATGGCGCGGCCATCAACCAGCGCCTGCTCAAACAGGGCGTGATCGTGCGGCCGCTGGGCGGCTATGGCATGCCCAATCATTTGCGCGTGACCATCGGCCGCAAAACGGAAAACCAGCGTTTTCTCGCGTCGCTGGAAAAAGCCCTGCACGGATGATGCTGAAAAAAGTCGTCGTCTGTGGTGTCGGGCTGATTGGCGGCTCGTTTGCGCTGGCGCTCAAGGCAGCCGGCGCGGTCGGTGAAGTGGTTGGCCTTGGCCGCAGGCAGGCGTCATTGGTCGCGGCGCAACAGCGCGGCGTGATTGACCGCATCGCCAGCGATTGGGCGGATGCCTTGCAGGATGCCGATCTGGTGTTTCTGGCTATGCCCGTGGGGCAGATGTTGCCGGTGATGCAGGCGCTAGCGCTGCATTTGCCGCCAGATGCCATCGTGACTGATGGCGGCAGCACCAAACTGGATGTGGCCGCTGCGGCGCGGATCGCATTCGGCGAAAAAATCGCCCAGTTTGTGCCGGGGCATCCGATTGCGGGTGCCGAAAAAAGCGGGGTCGAGGCCGCCCAGGCCAATCTCTTTCAGGACAAGCGCGTGGTGTTGACGCCGCTGGCGGAAAATTCTGCAGCACGGGTCGCGCTCGTGCAGCGTGCCTGGGAAGCCTGTGGCGCGCAGGTATCGCAACTGGATGCCGCAGCCCATGACCAGATATTTGCTGCGGTCAGCCACCTGCCGCATTTGCTGGCTTTTGCGCTGGTGCATGAATTCGCCCAGCGCACGGATGCCGACCAACTGTTTGGCTTCGCCGCTGGCGGCTTCCGCGATTTCACGCGCATTGCCAGCAGCCATCCGGAAATGTGGCGTGACATCTGCCTGGCCAACCGCGCTGCGCTGCTGGTTGAACTGGATGCCTATATGGCCGAATTGATGCGCACCCGCAGTTTGCTAGCCGGAGCGGATGCCCCAGGTTTGCAGGCCATGTTCGACACCGCGCGCACGCGCCGCGATGCGTGGCTCGATAGTCTCACACCCCCAGGAGAATGATGGACACGCTAGTTTTGCCGCCATTGCGCACAGCATCTGGCTGTGTCCGTCTGCCCGGCTCGAAGAGTATTTCCAACCGTATGCTGTTGCTGGCGGCGCTGGCTGAAGGCACGACCGAGATTCGTGATGTGCTGGTGGCCGATGACACGCAGGTGATGCTGGCCGCGCTCGAAAAACTCGGCGTTGGCATGACGGCGATTGATGATCGTACATGGAGAATCGAAGGCTGTGGCGGTGCATTTCCGGTAAAAGCAGCTGATCTTTTCATGGGCAATGCCGGTACTGCGATCCGTCCGCTGACCGCAGCGCTGGCCTTGTCCGGCGGGCATTACCGCTTGAGTGGTGTGCCACGCATGCATGAGCGGCCGATCGGCGATCTGGTGGATGGCTTGCGGCAGGTCGGTGCGGATGTGCGTTATACCGGCGAGGCGGGTTTTCCGCCACTGGAAGTTTTCCCCGCGACGATTCAACTGGCGCAACCCATTCGCCTGCGCGGCGATGTGTCTTCGCAGTTTCTCAGCGCGCTGCTGATGGCTTTGCCATTGAGCGGTGAAGAGGCCGTCGTTGAAATGACCACCGAGTTGATTTCTCAACCCTATGTTGAAATCACGCTGAACCTCATGGCGCGCTTTGGTGTCGAGGTGCAACGTGAAGGCTGGCAGCGTTTTATCATTCCCGCCGGGCAGCGCTATCGCAGTCCCGGCGTTTTACACGTTGAAGGCGATGCGTCTTCTGCCTCCTATTTTCTGGCGGCGGGATTACTTGGCGGCGGGCCGGTGCGTGTGGAAGGCGTCGGCAAAAACAGTATCCAGGGCGATGTGCGGTTTGCCGATGCGCTGGAAAAACTGGGCGCGTGCATCACCTGGGGCGAGAATTTTATCGAGGCTGCCGCAACATCAAATAGCGCCCGGAAAATCAAGGCATTCGACCTCGATCTGAATCACATTCCCGATGCGGCGATGACGCTGGCCGTGTGTGCATTATTTGCCGATGGCCGCTGTGTGCTGCGGAATATCGGCTCCTGGCGGGTGAAGGAAACGGATCGCATCGCCGCAATGGCAATTGAATTGCGCAAATTCGGTGCTGTCATCGAGGAGGGCAGCGACTGGCTCGCCGTCTCGCCAGCGCCGAGTTTACGTCGTGACGTGGTGGTGGATACC
>JADYXV010000257.1 GCA_020853995.1 Novosphingobium sp. | reverse complement strand
TCGCGCGCTGGTCCAGCGTCTTGCGGAAGCTGGTTGAACTGATCACGATATTGGAAAAATTGCGCGCCTGGACATAGGCCAGCGCATCAAATGCCCAATTACCACGACCCACCAGACGAAGCGACGCATCTTGTCCGGTCGATGCCGTGTCTGCCCCGGCGAAGCGCAAAGTGCGCCGATCTTCGAAAACCAAACCGCGTAATTGAAGTTCGATATCTGGCGCAAGCGGTGCCACGGCGCGCAAGCCTGCCGACCATGAATCAAACGAAGCGCGCGCACTGGCCGGTACGCGCTGGCTTACAGGCGTGGTCCAGAACCCCTTGCCTCTGTCCCAACGGCCCGAAACTACCGCGAACCCTTCTCCAAGGCGCGGAGCCAGCGTCCCGGATACTTCGGAGTCACCGCGGTCATTGCCGGCCAGACTGGCTTGAACAAGGCCAAGTTGGTCAGCGTTGGCGCTGTCGAGTTCGACGGTTCCGGCAACCGCACCTGCACCAAATGCACCAGCGCCGCCGCCTCGCGTGATGCGGGCTGATGCAAGGCGCTCGGGCGCGATGGCGCTGAACGGAATGAAACCGAAAAACGGGTCTGCCATGGGCACGCCATCAAGCAGCACCAGTGTCCGGCTGGAGGCGTTTCCGCCCAGCGCCCGCAGCGTGACACCCTGCGCCGACGGGTTGGATGAACGGCTATCGGATCGGCGGAATTGTTGAAATCCGGCAGCGGACGACAAGGCATCTTCAAGGCGGCCGGATGCCGTTTCCAGCAATCTTTCGCGCTCAATAGTCTGCAAGTGATAAGCGGGCGCAGCAGGTGGCGCTTCGAGCCCGGCGCCGATGACGACGATTTCTTGTGCGAACAGGGGTGCCGTAGCGGCGAAAGTCAGCAAGGGCACAGGTAAAGCCAGGGTCGCAACAAGGGCGATTCGCCGCATCAGAAAACTCCATAAGTCCGCCCCGTGGCGCTCCACGCGAGGACATAGTCTGGCTTGGCTGATTCGCCAGTCTGAAATTGGTGCGGGTAAGCGGCTGTATTTGACCGAAAGCCTGACACGCATTTGCACGTCGACATTTTCAGATGCGTCCGGTCAAGCAGCCCAAATTATGACGTCTGTACGGGAATGACATGCGGTAAATGGCGTATCCCATGTGCTGCGTTGCAAAATATGGTGTCAGCGGTAACCGAACCAGTGAGGAAACATGACTATTCAACGCCTGACCCAAGTTGAGCCAACCGTGGTCAACAAGATGGCATCGGTTCTGCAAAGCCAAAAGCCAGAGGTTATCCAGACGCACTTTGGTATCGGCCTGAACACGTGGGTAAAGCTCCGTGAAGGCAAGGCAATCCGCCATTCGGTAGCAGTGCGACTGCTTCAGCGGCTGCAACGTGATCAGGTGATTTGACGGGCTTCACCGGTTTGTAATTGGTGCGAAAAACGCCCGTAAGTTCAGGGCTTGAGTTAGACGTCTTTGCAGTGCACAAAAGGGATGCTCACCAATAACAACAACGGGCGCATGGGGTCTAAAAGATGGTCACTTGCGCAAAGGACCAAACAGGGTTGGTCCAGTGTAACGATCGGGTCAAAGTGTGAACTTTGGCCCCATTACCTATGGCGTGTCGCAAGACAATTCAGCCAACGCTGAACGTGATCGCCATATTGTGCGCTTCATGCAAACCGGACTGCCGGCAATGGCAGCCGGCGTTCTCATCTTCGTATGCTGGAGCGTGTTCGTTGTCGGGAACTCGTTCGGTTGGCCCCTTATCGCTACGACGATGATATGCGTGCTGGTGCTGGGCAGCAGGTTGCTTTTGCGCAACCTTTCTGTCGACCCCGCTACCATTCTCCAAATGCGGCGTGATCTTGAAGCAGCGCAATCGGCCAGTGCTGCCAAAAGCCGCTACCTGGCGAACGTAAGTCATGAAATCCGCTCGCCATTGAACGCGATTTACGGTTACGCACAATTGATCGAACAGGACGCCTCGGTCGAACCCAAAGATGCTGCACGAGTAATCCGCCGCAGCGCCGAGCACCTTACCAATCTGGTTGAAGGTCTGCTCGATATCGCCTCGGTTGAACAAGGCGTTGTCCGTATCGATAGCGCGGTTGTCCGGCTTGCTCCGCTGGTTGAACAAGTGGCCGAAATGTTCCGCCCTCAGGCAGAACAGAAGGGTTTGATATTCCGCTGCGAATTGCCGGACCGCCTGCCTGAATTTGTGCGAATGGATACGCGCCGGGTGCGCCAGGTGCTGATCAATCTTGTTTCAAATGCAGTGAAGTTTACAGATCGCGGCGAAGTGGTGCTTGCGCTCAACTGGTCCGGTCAAACTGCCACGTTCGAAGTGCGCGATACCGGCCCTGGCATAAGCGAGGCGCAGCAGGAACAGGTGTTTGCACCCTACGAACGCAGTGGAAATACCCCTCACAGCGGCAACGCTGGCGCAGGCCTCGGCCTTGCCATTTCACGGGCGATTGTCCAGATGCTTGGCGGTGATTTGCAGGTGGAAAGCGTTGCTGGCCAAGGCTCCAGCTTCAAACTGCGTCTGTTGATGCCGCAAGTTTCAGGCTTTGTCGAAAGCAAGCCGGGGGCTGTCTTGCGGCCCACCGGATACACCGGCAAACGCCGGTCGCTTTTGCTGGTTGATGATAACCCCGATCACTTGTCTTTGCTACGCAATGCTTTGGGCGAACTCGGTTTCGAGATCGCCCATGCCAACGATGGGCACACGGCGCTGGCTATGGCAGAACGCGGACAGTTCGATGCGGTCATCCTTGATGTAAGTATGCCGGGCATTTCCGGTTGGGAAACCGCAGCGCACTTGCGTGCGGTTCACGGCCGCAGCATTGCCATCCTTATGCTCTCAGCCAACGCCGATGAACGGCATGGGCTGGATGGGCAAGTCGCCAATCACGATCACTTTCTGCTCAAGCCAATAGATTTGTCTGTGCTTATCGATGTGCTAGGGCGTCTGCTCGTGTTGCCTTGGATCTGGCCGAAGCAGGCAACGCCGTTCCTCGATGTAGATGCGCCTGCCGGGTTGACGCTTTCCGATGCTGCACGGGCCCATACGGAAAAACTGCAATCACTGTTACGGATCGGGCATGTACGCGCAATGGAAGAAGAAATTCGCAATCTTGAGCGCGCAGACCCCAATGCTGCTGCACTGGTAGCGAAGCTATACGACTGCCTTGACCGGTTTGATTTGACCGCGCTCGGCCAGGCGTTGGAGGATTTGTAAGATGAGTGGCGGCAGCGCAAGGCGCGATACAGTCCTCGTTGTAGATGATAAGCCAGATTCCCTGCGCTTCCTGACCGACACCCTGGAAGGTGCCGGGATCACTGTGCTCGTTGCAACTTCGGGCAATTCTGCGCTCGATCTGCTTGAACATGTCGTGCCCGATCTGATCTTGATGGATGCTGTCATGCCGGGCTTTGACGGCTTTGAAACCACCGCACGGATCAAGGCGCGACCGAACCTTGTCCATGTGCCTGTGATGTTCATGACGGGCCTGACCGAAAACGAACACGTCATCGAGGGCTTTGAGGTGGGTGGCGTCGATTACTTGCGCAAACCGGTCAATGTGCACGAATTGCTGGCGCGGGTGCGCGTTCATATCGGCCATGCGCGGGCGATGCAGGCAGGCGCAGCAGGGCTCGATGCAACCGGACGGTTGATGATGGCAACCGACAATCGCGGGTTGCTGTTGTGGTGCACACCAATGGCAGAGCAAGCGATCAGCCGTGTCAGCCCTGACTGGAACCGTGAGAAGGGTGCACTGCCAAGCATCCTGCGTGCACCGCTTGAGCGATTGCTTGGCCGGAGCACAACGCCGCAAGGGGCCTCGGCCAAAGTCGATCAGGGTGAAAATACGCTGGAACTGGTCATCATCGCGCAATATCGCGAAAATGAAATTCTCATCCGCCTGAATGAGTTAAATCCGAAAGCTGATGTAATGAAGCTTCAGCAGCGGTTGTCGCTGACAGATCGCGAAGCCGAGGTTCTGCTGTGGATCAGTTATGGCAAATCCAACGGCATGATTTCGGAAGTCCTGCTGATCAGTCCGCGTACAGTGCAAAAGCACCTTGAGCGCATATATGAAAAGCTAGGCGTCGAAACGCGCGCCGCAGCTGCAGCCATGGCCATCAAGGTCCTTGGCGGCTGAAAGCCGCACCGCGGATCCGTTAATTCAGTTTCGCAAGCAGCACCTGTCCCTATGGGCACTGCTGCTGCTGCCGTTGCTGTGCCGCGCCTGATCTTCTGACGGCATTGACGCGAAAAAAGGGGCCGCACCGTTGCCGGGCGGCCCTTGATAGTTTGGGAGAGGATGCCTGAAAGGCATGTCTCGATTGGGCTTTTTCAATATTTTGTGCAAGTGCGAAATGGAAGGCCGCAGTTGCGCTAATTGCAATTCAAGCGCCCCATGATTGAGCTTTGGCTCCAATTACGCAGCGTTGGAGGAAGCTATTATTCGGGTGTTGCGCCCTCTGATGAAGATTGCTATAACTTATAACATAATTGGGAGAAACGGCATGTTGTTTGATCGCATCAATCCGATGACCGGAGCGGTTGCTTCACAAGCAGAAGCAATGACTGCGGCTGATATTCCGGCGATTGCCGCTCGGGCAGCGGCAGCATTTCCAGCATGGGCCGCGATGGGGCCAAATGCCCGCCGCGCTGTGCTGATGAAAGCCGCCACCGCACTTGAAGCCCGTGCCGATGCTTTTATCGAAGCAATGATGGGTGAAATCGGCGCAACAAAGGGTTGGGCGATGTTCAACCTCGGCCTTGCCGCCTCGATGGTGCGTGAAGCTGCAGCACTTACGACACAGATTTCGGGCGAAGTGATCCCGTCAGACAAGCCGGGCTGCGTCTCGATGGCGCTGCGTGAACCGGTGGGCGTGATCCTGGGAATTGCCCCATGGAATGCACCGATCATTCTGGGTGTGCGCGCGATCGCTGTCCCTCTTGCATGTGGCAACGCGGTAATACTCAAAGCGTCGGAACAGTGCCCGCGCACCCATTCGCTTATCATCGAAGCCTTTGCCGATGCGGGGTTCCCCGAAGGCGTGGTAAATGTTGTCACCAACGCGCCCGCCGATGCGCCTGAAGTGGTTGGCGCACTGATCGATGCCAAGCCGGTAAAGCGCATCAATTTTACCGGATCGACCGCCGTTGGCCGGATCATTGCCAAACGCGCGGCTGAACACCTAAAGCCATGCCTGCTTGAACTGGGCGGTAAAGCCCCGCTGGTTGTGCTTGAGGATGCTGATCTGGACGAGGCCGTTAAGGCCGCAGCATTCGGGGCCTTCATGAATCAAGGCCAGATTTGCATGTCGACTGAACGGATCATCGTGGTTGAATCCGTGGCCGCCGATTTCGCCGCCAGCTTCAAGGCCAAGGTCGCCACGCTCGCCGTAGGTGACCCGCGTGAAGGGGCAACGCCTCTTGGTGCTGTGGTCGATGCAAAAACCGTCGCCCACTGCCAAAGCCTGATCGCCGATGCCTTGGCGCATGGTGCGCAATTGCTGAACGGTGGTAACACCACGCATAATGTGCTGATGCCTGCTCATGTCGTCGATGGCGTGACGCAAGACATGAAGTTGTTTCGCGATGAGAGCTTTGGCCCTGTCGTCGGCATCACTCATGCACGCGATGAAGCACACGCGATCGAACTGGCCAACGATAGCGAATACGGCCTGTCAGCTGCCGTATTTACGCGCGATACCGCCCGTGGCCTGCGCGTTGCACGCCAGATCCACTCCGGCATTTGCCACGTCAACGGCTCCACCGTGCACGACGAAGCGCAGATGCCGTTCGGCGGCACCGGTGCGTCCGGGTATGGCCGGTTCGGCGGCAAGGCCGGGATCGACAGCTTCACCGAATTGCGCTGGATCACGATGGAAACCCAACCCGGCCATTTCCCGATTTAAGCTACTTCCTGATTTATGATGATCCCAAGAGGACAGACCATGACTGAACAGAAAATTGAACGCGCAGAAGAAGATACCGTCGATTTCACCGTTGAGAACGGCATCGCCTGGGTAAAGTTCAACCGCCCGGAAAAGCGCAATTGCATGAGCCCGAAGCTCAACCGCCAGATGGGCAAGGTGATCGCCGATCTTGAATTCCGCGACGACGTAAAAGTGCTCGTGCTTTCGGGCGAGGGTGAAGCCTGGTCGGCCGGTATGGACCTCAAGGAATACTTCCGCGAAACCGAAGCAATGGGCCTTGGCGCGATCCGTAAAGCCCAGCGTGAAGCCTATTCATGGTGGGAGCGTCTGCGCTGGTATGAAAAGCCGACCATCGCGATGATCAACGGCTGGTGCTTTGGTGGTGGCTATGGCCCGCTGTTCTCATGCGATATCGCGATTGCTGCTGAAGACGCGCAATTCGGTCTGTCCGAAATCAACTGGGGCATCCTTCCCGGTGGCGGTGCATCCAAGGTCGTTGCCGATCTGATGCCACTGCGCAAGGCGCTCTACCACGCAATGATGGGTGAAAACCTCACCGGCAAGCAAGCCGAAGAGCAGGGCCTCGTCACCGAAGCCGTGCCTGCCGAAAAGCTTAAGGCGCGCGTTCTGGAAATCGCCGAAGCACTGTCGAAGAAGGACGGCCATGCCCTTCGCGCTACCAAGTGGGCAGTGCGCCGCATGACCGAAATGACGTATGATAACGCTGAAGACTATTTGATCCGCGCTCAGGAAGCGCTGCACAACTTTGGCGGTGTCGAAGCCCGCAAGGAAGCAACCCGCCAATTCCTTGACGAGAAGAGCTTCAAACCCGGTCTTGGCACATTCGATACAAGCAAAATCAAGCGCTAGGCTTCGCCTCATAAGGCCCCGGTCGCGACAGTGGCCGGGGCCTTTGCTTTATGCGGAACCGGGAAAGGTTCTTGCAATGCGTATAGGAAACGATCAGGTTTGGGCGAGGAGTTCGCCATATGACCAACCGGTATGACGCTTTGATCATCGGCGGGGGCCATAATGGCCTTGTATGCGCATTTTATCTTGCCAAAGCGGGGATGAAAGTCCGAGTTCTTGAAAGGCGCGATATAGTCGGGGGTGCTGCAGTTACCGAAGAGTTCCACCCCGGTTTCCGCAATTCAACTGCCAGCTATACCGTCAGCCTGCTCCGGCCAAAAGTCATCGCTGACATGGCACTCCACGATCATGGCTATCGCGTAATCGAGCGCACGATCAGCAACTTCTTCCCGTTTGAAAACACATTCCTCAAACTGGGCGGGGGCCCGGGCCGCACCGAGGCAGAGTTCGCGCGTTTTTCCAGCAATGACGCAGCAGCTTATCCTGCCTACGATGCGGCTCTGGAAAAAATGGCAAACGTCTTGCGCAACATCGCTCTGCAGTGCCCGCCGAACATCGGTGGCGGTTTACGCGCTTTGTTCGCGGCTGCTCAGCAAGGATGGCCCCTGTCGCAGATGGACCTTTCCACCCAGCGCGATTTGCTCGACATATTCCCCAAATCCGCGCGGGATTTCCTCGATGGCTGGTTCGAAAACGATCATGTGAAGTCCGCTTTCGCTTTTGACGCCGTCGTTGGCAATTACGCGGGGGTGTCCACGCCCGGTTCCGCTTATGTCCTGCTGCACCACGTATTTGGAGAGGTGAATGGTAAGCCTGGCGCGTGGGGGCATGCGGTCGGCGGCATGGGCGCGATCACCCAGGCAATGGCCAAGGCTTGCGCCGGTGCAGGCGTAGAGATCACGCTCGAAGCACCGGTTGCCAAAGTGCTGGTCAGCAATGGCAAAGCGCAGGGCGTAAAGCTGGAGAGCGGTGAGGAGCTTTACGCTCCCATCGTTGCCGCTAACGTTGGTCCCGCACTGCTCTATCGCCAACTGGTTGATGCCAGCGATCTGGATGAGGATTTCAACCGCCGGATCAAGGGTTACAAGACCGGCTCGGGCACCTTCCGCATGAATGTGGCACTATCGGAATTGCCAGATTTCACCGTGTTGCCGGGCAAGACCTTGGCGGAACATCACACGGCCGGAATTATCATCGCGCCCGGCATGGATTACATGGATCAGGCATTTATCGATGCGCAGCAGTACGGCTGGTCGAAAAAGCCGATTGTCGAAATCAAGATTCCCTCAACGGTGGATGACAGCCTTGCTCCGCCGGGCCAACATGTCGCTAGTCTGTTTTGCCAGCAATTCGCCCCCAAGCTTCCTGGAGGCAAAAGCTGGGATGATTGCCGCGAAGAAGTGGCCGATTTGATCATCGATACAGTCAATGTGCATGCACCCAATTTCAAAAACAGCATCATCGCCCGCCAAATCCACTCGCCTCTCGTTCTTGAACGCAAGTTCGGCCTGATCGGGGGTGACATCTTCCACGGTACTATGGGCCTCGATCAGCTTTGGGCGGCGCGTCCAGTTCTGGGGCACGGCGATTACCGCTCGCCAGTCAAAGGCCTTTACATGTGCGGATCTGGCACGCATCCCGGCGGCGGCGTAACCGGTGCCCCAGGCCACAACGCGGCGGCGCAGATCATGCGTGACAGGTCAGTGGTGTGGAAGTTGCTGCATCACAATCAGGCAAGGACATCTTCAACCGGAGTGTAATCATATCCCAACTCGCGCGCTACAGCTTCGTACGTCACTTTGCCTTCATGCACGTTCAGACCTGCTGCCAGATTCTTGTCAGCGCGCAGGGCGTCTTTCCAGCCCTTGTTGGCAATACGCAATGCGTGCGGCAGGGTGACGTTGTTCAGCGCATAAGTGCTGGTGCGCGCAACAGCACCCGGCATGTTCGCCACGCAATAATGCACCACACCATCGACAACATAAGTAGGCTCTGCATGGGTTGTGGCGTGGCTGGTTTCAAAGCAACCGCCCTGGTCAATTGCAACGTCAACCAGAACCGCGCCCGGCTGCATGGTCTTCAGCATGTCACGCGTGACAAGATTGGGCGCAGCAGCACCGGGGATCAGTACTGCACCGATCACAAGGTCTGCTTCGGCCACAAGGCTGGCGAGCGCTGCCTTTCCCGAGAACAGCGTCCGGGCACGTCCTTCAAAATGATTGTCGAGCCGTTCGAGCACATCGGGGTCGCGGTCGAGGATTGTGACGTCTGCCCCCATGCCAACCGCCATTTGTGCAGCATTCACCCCTACAACACCACCGCCGATGACCACCACCTTACCGGGCAACACCCCCGGAACGCCACCAAGCAACACGCCTCGGCCGCCATTGGCCTTCTCCAGTGCAGTCGCACCAGCCTGAATGGCCATGCGCCCGGCTACCTGACTCATCGGTTTCAGCAAGGGTAAGGTATTGCCTGCACCAGTCACGGTTTCATAGGCTATTGCCGTAACGCCGGATTTTACCAAATCTGCCGTCTGCTCTGGATCGGGCGCAAGGTGCAGGTAGGTGTAAAGGATCTGGCCCTTGCGCAACATCGCCCGCTCCACCGCCTGCGGCTCTTTCACCTTGACGATCATTTCGCAACCGTCGAACACGGTCTTGGCGTCAGGCTGGATTATTGCGCCAGCTGCTGCATAGTCTGCATCGCTTGCGCCAATGCCTGTGCCTGCACCCGTTTCCACCCAAACGTCATGCCCGTTCGCTGCCAGTTCGCGGACGCTTTCGGGCGTCAATCCGACGCGGTATTCGTGGTTCTTTATCTCACGGACGGTGCCAACACGCATGGCGATGCTCCTCGGATGACGGACTTATCTGTTGTCGCCAGAATATCCCGCTTTCTCCGGCATAAAATGCCTAATAATGGCTTGGTTAGAGGGTATTTTGGTGATAATTTCCATTTAGGGGAGAATAAATGGGAAATATCATCAACGATCGACCAGATATGGTTCTGCTTGAGGCTCTACAAACTGATTCGGCGATTTCGGTTGCCGAACTAGCCGAAAAGGTCGCGCTCTCGCCCTCTGCTTGCCACCGCAGGATAAAGGCGTTTGAGCAGACGGGCATTATCGCCGGGTACAGCGCGCGGCTTGATCCGCGCAAGCTCGGCCTGACAGTCGAGGTATTTGTCGAGATAACGCTGACCAGCCAAAGTCGCGAGGCAATGGACCGGTTTGAACGCGCAGTCGCCGATTTTGATGATATCCTTGAATGCCACCTGATGTCCGGCTCTGCGGACTATCTTTTACGCGTAGCAGCAGCAGACTTGGCCCACTATGACTCTATCCACCGCGATTGTCTGGCACGCTTACCAGGCGTATCGGCCATGCGTTCAAGCTTTTCGCTGCGGCGTATCAAGCAAATGCGCGGCTATCCTTTGCGCCGCATGCCGGACACCTCTCTATAAAGCCGGCGGCCTGTAATTTTGAAGTGAAATGCGTCAATTGACGTACGACCGGCGCAGGTCGGCGAGAGTAGCGTTGTAGCAACAATATAAGTTATGGCGCTTTCGCGCAGTCAGGGCGATTAGACGTGCAGCATGGATCACTTTGTCCCGGCTTTGACATGCGGTTCAAGAATGATCTGCCGGTGGCCTGGTTGATGACCTTGCCAGCCGCGCACCGTCTGTCTGATTTTGCTGAATGACAACTCCGGCGTCCCACTCTTTGCGCCAATTGCTGGCATCAGGGGACAATGCCCGTGCATTGCGCGAGGCTGCACTGGCGCTCGGCAAAAATCCAAAGGATCCAGAGGCTTCCTTTGTTGCCGCAATTGTATGCATTGAAGCAGGGAAAATTGCCGAAGCGCTTGCTCACATTACCATTGCGGTCACTGCCCAGCCAGATAATGTGGAATATCTTGCACAACAAGCGAGGATACTTATCACCGCACGGCGTGAAGCGGAGGCTATGGTCGCAGCGAGGGCGGCTTCGGCTGCTTCAAGCAGCGATCCCTTCGTATTGGATACCATCGGCTGCGTTTTCGTCCGCCTCGGTAACCACGATGAAGCATTGCCTTTGTTCCAGCGTGCAGTTGCAGCGGCGCCTGACGTTTCCGACTACCGTTTCAACCTTGCCAGCACGCTCGGCTTTTTTGGCAAGGTTCAGAATGCGGCCGAACAGTATGAAGCAATCATAGCGCAGGAGCCCGCGCACGGACGCGCGCATCTTGGTCTGGCCGGATTGAAACGCAAGGCTACTCCGGCTCTCGTCAACCAAATCGAAACCGCGCTACAGAGCGGTCCAGATTCGCTGGATGCGGTGCGCTTGCACTATGCGGCGGCAGCTGCGCTGGAAGATATGGGCCGCGATGCCGAAGCGTTTGCCCACCTTGCGAAAGGCAACGCTAATCACCGCACCCGGCTTAATTATGATATAGCGCAAGATGAGGCTCTTTTCGAAGCTGTACGCCACACTTTCGCGCACAGTTTGCCGATGGTCAGCGACAGCACGTTGATCGATGCGCCTCTGTTCGTGGTCGGGTTGCCGCGGACCGGCACTACGCTGGTGGACCGGATACTTTCATCCCATCCACAAGTGACATCGGCAGGTGAATTGCAAGCGATGCCACTGGCGGTGAAGCAATTGGCAAAATCCCCATCGCGCCTCGTTCTGGACGAAGAAACCATCGACGGATTGTCCGGCCTTTCGGCACAGACTCTGGGTGAACTTTACCTGGCACGCGCACGCCAGAATAGCGGCGCAAAAGGTTCCCGTTTCGTGGACAAGTTCCCGCTGAACTTTCTCTACATCGGCTGGATTATCGAAGCCTTGCCCAATGCCAACATCGTGTGTTTGCGGCGCGGGGCGATGGACAGCGTCTGGAGCAATTACAAACACCTGTTTGCAACCGGCTCGCCTTATTACCGCTGGTCCTATGATCTGATGGACACCGCACGTTATGTTTTGATGTTCCAGCGGATCATGGGGTTCTGGAGGCAGCGTTTCCCCGGACGTATCCACGAAGTGAGTTACGAACAACTCGTCGCTGATCAGGAAGTCCAATCACGACGCATGCTGGCACATTGCGGCTTGGCATGGGATCCGGCCTGTCTCGAATTCCATCGAAACGAAGCTGCGGTCGCAACGCCAAGTGCCCAGCAAGTGCGTCAACCAATCAATACAAAAGCCGTAGGTCGCTGGCGTGCCCATGAGGCCAGCCTTGCCGAGGTCAAGGCATTCTTCACGGCCAACGGTATTCCGCTCGATTAGGCAAAAAAAGGCCGCCGGTTCGTTGGAACGGGCGGCCGAGTCTTCGCAGGTAACACGTAAAGATTTTTCGCTGGAAGGACGGAGGCGTTGATTGGCACGTCGTACAATGAAAAAGCATGGCGGATTGCCGACACGACAATTTCGCAAACTGTTTTGCCTGCTTTTCCGGCACATTGCGTCAGTTGCGCAAAGGCTCAAAAGGTGTCGCTTACGACCGCGAGCAGTCTGATAGCAGCCTTATTGATTTGTCATTAGTCCCTCATTTCCGCATTTGCAGACACAGCATTCCCAAGGCGATCCGCTATCTACAACCTTGTGCGGAGCGCCGTTTTACAGTCATAGGCAATGCTAGGGGGAGGGGCCGCAGTGAGCTATGCGCTGTTTGACGTACAGTATGGTCTGTCAGCTATCTCAAGGCGTCCTCTGCGCGCTTCAGATCATCCAGGGTGTCGATGTCCAGCGCCAGATCGGGATCAAGCGCGACTGTGGGGGCATCTTGCAGCAAGCCGCCAGCCCCACGGTCTCCTGTCAATTGCTGCAAGGCCGCAAAATGCCTTGCTCCGAAAACTGCGGGCACCATCGGGACCGTGCGCACACGGGATGCCACCAGATTACCATCAAACGCCACCAAAAGCGCATCGAAGTGCGATGATGGCACCAACGGCATGTCTGCCAGGGCAACAAGAACCGATGGTTCTGCCCGAAGTGCTGCAATACCTGCTGCAATCGAACGCGACATCGGTCCATCAACAGGGGCGAGCATTACCCTCTCAAACCCCGGAAGTTCGGGCGTTGTCTTAGAACAAACGGCTATGAAACGGCTGAACGGCAAGCGGGCAAGCCGGTCTGCGGCATGGCGGGCGAGGGGCTTTCCTGAAAGATGTGCGCCCAGCTTGCCGCCACCGAACCGCGATCCTCGTCCGGCTGCCAGCAGGATCAGCGCTGTCACTCGATGGTCGTCCCAGCCAATGACTGGCCCATCCAATGTGACCATTGTGACAAGGTGTTAAAATCGGCCACGATTTCGCCCAGGATCGATAGTGCAAGCGTTGCCGGATCCCGTGTAGCGGGGATCAGGCCGATGTGCCCGCGTATGCTACTGATTTTTTCGAACGGCACGCCTGCCTTCTCCAGCATGGCCAGCCGCGCGGCATGGGTGCGGCGACTGCCGATTGCGCCGACATAGAAGGATGGCAGCGCAAGAGCTTGCGGCAACAATTGCTCTTCCCAGTCAGGGCCATGGAACAAAAAGACAATCGCGCTCCACGGATCGCTTTGCGGGATCGGCAAAGTAGTGCGCGTGGCCAAATACGTTGCAGCAATTCCATCGCTTGCCAGCAGGTCAAACGCTGTCCGGTCCGGCGTTAAGGCATGAATGTCTGCGCCAAAATATGCGCCAAGACGCGCGAATGCGGTAAGGTCTTCGCCCTGGCCAAGGGCATAGATGCGCAGGTCGGGTTGGTAATTATGGTGCAGGCATTCCCCGTTCCACGCGCGCTGGGTTAGTGCAGGTAACATCGTGATGCTGTCACACTGCAACGCAATGCTCGCAGCCTCACGCTGCTCCAGCTTGTCCAACACTGCACTGATGACGCTCGATTGAGGGCGCGGCGTAAACAGCAGATCAATGCCGCCGCCACAGGGCAAGCGAACATCGATATAGGGCGAACCGACGCCATAACGCACGACCCGCCCCCAACCGTCGCTTAACGTCTCCAGTGCCTCCTCCGCGACCGCATCTTCGATGCAGCCTCCGGAGAAGGATCCGGCGCGTTGTCCGTTAGCGTCAATGGCCATTTGCGCGCCAATGGCCCGTGATGCGCCGCCTTCAATCCCCACAAGCGTGACCAACACCGTTTCAATCTGGCTTGCATGTCGTTCCGCAATGAAGCGCAGGATGTCGGTTGGTGTTGTCGCGATCATTACGAAAG
>JADYXV010000256.1 GCA_020853995.1 Novosphingobium sp. | reverse complement strand
TGAAGCGGTGGGCGAGCATTACGCGATTGCGCAAATGGTGCAGGCCGGAACCGAAGTGCTGACCGGCGGGCGTTACATTGACCGCTATGTGAAGCGGGATGGCAAGTGGCTGATCCAGTCGCGCACTTTCGTGGCCGATTGGACCCATTCCCACCCGTCAACGATGGAGCGCGACGGTTTTTACGAAGCGCTGACCAACCGTGGCTGCTTTGGCAGTCCAGACCCCGTTTACGCCCACTGGGCAGCATAAGGATAACCGACATGGGCAAAATGGAAGGTAAAGTTGCGCTGATTACCGGCGGCGCTTCGGGATTGGGGGCGGAAGACGCACGTTTGTTGGCCCGCGAGGGCGCAAAAGTGGTGATTACCGATATGCAGGCCGATCTGGGCGAGGCGGTGGCCGCAGAAATTCCCGGCTGCGTGTTCATGCACCATGATGTGCGCGATGAAGCGCGCTGGAATGAAGTGGTGGCGCAAACCATCGCGCGGTTCGGCCGACTGGATACGCTGGTCAACAATGCCGGGCTGGTGCGGTTCGGCACGGTCGAGGAGCTGTCTTACGAGGAGTACAAGCTTCAGACCGATGTGATGGCGGGCGGCACGTTCCTGGGGTGCAAAGCGGCGATCCCGCACATGAGCAAGGATGGTTCGGGTTCGATCATCAACATGGCATCGGTTGGCGGAATAAAGGGCATCAGCGTCATTCCGGCCTATGCTGCGGCCAAGGCCGGCATCATCGGCATGACCCGGTCGATTGCGGTGCATTGCCGCGAACAGAACTATCGCATCCGCTGCAATTCGATTGCGCCGGGTGGCATCGTGACGCCTATGACCGCGCAGGCAGTGGCGCAATTGCCTGCCGATCATGCAGGACTTGATCAGGCGAACAATCATGGCATGGGCCAGCCCATCGATATTGCCAACATGGTGCTGTACCTTGCCTGCGATGATGGCCGCCACATTACCGGCACCAATATCGTGATCGACAATGGCGAAACGATGGGGTGACGGTTCGGGGGGTGAGCAAGCCCTATCCTAAACGCCAAGCGCCAGCGGCTTCGGAGTGAAGCATGATCCTTGGCAAAACAAGCATAGAGGATCACCTGACATGATTGCTGCGCGCCCGGACAATGTGCCTGAAGACCGCGTTGTCGATATCGACATCTACATGCCGCCCGGCCTTGTGGAGCATGGTTTCCACAAGGCGTGGAGCGACCTGAGCGCGCATAATCCTGCCGTGGTGTGGACCCCGCGCAATGAAGGCCACTGGATCGCGCTGGGCGGCGAAGCGCTGCAGGAAGTGCAATCTGATTCAGAGCGGTTTTCATCGCGCGTGATCGTGCTGCCCAAATCGATCGGCGAGCAGCACGGGCTGATCCCCACGACCATCGATCCGCCGCAGCACCGCCCTTATCGCCAATTGCTGAACGCGCACCTTAATCCGGCGACCATTCGTGGGCTATCCGAGAATATCCGCGCTACCGCGATTGAACTGATCGAGGGTTTTGCCGCGCGGGGGCACTGCAATTTCACCGCCGAATTTGCCGAACAATTCCCCATCCGCGTGTTCATGGCGCTGGTGGACATTGACGCATCCGAAGCGCCCAAGATCCGCCATTGGGCCGAATGCATGACGCGGCCCGGCATGGACATGACGTTCGAGCAGGGCAAAGCGGCGTTCTTTGAATATTTGGCCCCGCTGGTTGACGCGCGCCGCGCCCATCCCGGCGACGATATGCTGAGCGGCATGCTGAACGCCGATATCGGCGGCCGCACGCTGACCCGCGACGAGGCGCTATCGCTATCGACGCAAGTGCTGGTGGCGGGGCTTGATACGGTGGTCAACGTGCTGGGCTTCATCATGTGTGAACTGGCCGTCAACGCAGGGTTGCGCGCTGATTTGCGCGCGCGCGGGGCCGATACGTTGCCGGTGGTGAACGAACTGTTCCGGCGCTTCGGGCTGGTGTCGATTGCGCGTGAGGTGCGCCATGACACCGGGTTCTACGGCGTTCACCTGAAGGCAGGCGACATGATTGCCATCCCTACGCAGGTCCACGGGCTTGATCCGGCGGTCAATCCCGATCCGCTGGTGATTGATCCTGCGCGCAAACGGGCGCGGCATTCCACATTCGGCAGCGGGGCGCACATGTGTCCGGGGCAGGAGCTGGCGCGCAAGGAGGTGGCGATCACGCTGGAGGAGTGGCTGAAACGCATTCCAGACTTCGCAATCGGCGCCCAAAGCGATCTTTCGCCGGTGCCTGGCATTGTAGGGGCGCTGCGCCGGGTTGAGCTGGTCTGGCCCACCTAGCGGAAGGAACAGGTTGAGCCGAATCGGGGTTCAGTTCATAAAACAGGTCAAGCTGCCGGTTTTAATTGGCGGCACCGGAGAGTTTTATGCTTGAAGCCATCAATCCGCACGGATTGCCTGAACCTGCCGATGCCGATGAACTGGCAACGATCCGTTGCCCCGATGCGCCAAGCGTGCAGGAAATCGTGGCACGCGATGCGCTGCCGCCGCCCGCTGTGCTGATGATGGAACAGCCCGCCTATCTGGGCAGCGCGCCGGTATCGGTTGAACGCTATTTTGATCAGGGCATTTTCGAGGCCGAGATCGAGAAGATCTGGAAGAAGACCTGGCAATGGGTGTGCCGCGAGGACCACATTCCGGAACCCGGTGATTTTTACACGTATGAAGTGGCGCACTTGTCCTATGTCGTTGTGCGGCAAGAGGACATGTCGGTCCGCGCCTTCGTCAATTCGTGCCTGCACCGGTCAACCAAGTTCAAGCGCGGCGAGGGCGTGGGATCAGGTGACAGCCTGCGCTGCCCCTATCACGGTTGGACATGGTCCAATGACGGCGCGTTGAAGTCTGTCCCCTGCGCTTGGGATTTTGCGCATATCGATCCTGACAAGACCGCGCTGCCACAGCTGCGGGTGGGCCAATGGGGCGGCTTCATCTTCATCAATCCCGATGCGCAAGGCCCAAGCCTTGAGGAATACCTCTCGCCCTTGCCCGAGCATTTCAAGGACTGGGATATCGCCAACCGCCATGTGGCGGTGCATGTTTCCAAGGAACTGCCGTGCAACTGGAAGACCGCGCAGGAAGCCTTCCTTGAATCGTATCACGTGCTGGAAACGCATCCCCAACTGCTGAAAGGCGTGGGCGATGCCAACGTGCAATATGATTGCCATTCCGACACGGTGACGCGGTTCTATGCCGCCAGCGGCGTCAATTCCCCGCACCTTGCCAGGCCGCTTTCCGAAAAGGATTTGCTGGCCACGATGATCCTTGGCGACAAGGATTCACGCGATGACAGCCTTGATGTGAAGGACGGCGAGACTGCCCGCACGGTGATGGCCCGCCATTTGCGCAAGGTGATGGGCGAGCTTTACAAGTGCGATCTTTCGGCGGTCTCCGACAGCGAGATGATCGACACCATCGAATACCACGTGTTCCCCAACATGGTGCTGTTCCCCGGGCTGTCCTTGCCGATGGTCTATCGCTTTCGCCCGATTGGCAGCGATCCGAACCGCACCTTGTTCGAAATCCTGTTCCTGCGGCCCAATCCGGAAAATGGCGTGGCCCCCGAACCGCCCGAACCGTTCCATGTGGCTGAACGCGACAGCTATGCAACAGCGCCCGGCTTCGATGCGGCAATGGGCCATGTCTATGATCAGGATACGGACAACTTGCGCGCGCAACAGCAAGGCTTCCGCGCCAGTGCCACCGGCGTTCAGAACCTTGGAAATTATCAGGAATCGCGCATCCGGCACTTCCAGATGGTGATCGACAAATATCTGGCGGCGGAGGGCTGAGCGGATGGCATTCGATATGGAAGCCGAAGTGCGCGATCTTTGCGCCCGTCGCGATATTCACGATTGCCTGTGCCGCTACATGCGCGGGCAGGACCGGCTTGATCCCGAATTGCACCGCAGCGCGTTCCATGACGATGCCTGGGTCGATTGCGGGCTGATGCAGGGCACGGCAGACGAATTCGTTGCTTTTGCGCAAGGATTTCTGGCCGATCTGGGCGGCAGCCAGCACATTATCGGCCAAGCGCAGATCGATGTGCGGGGTGATGAGGCTTCGGGCGAGGTCTATTTCTATGCCTGGCATCGCACGGTTGAAGATGGCGAGGCCAAGGATCTGGTAGTCGCGGGGCGCTATGTTGACGAATACACCTGCAAGAATGGGCAGTGGCGCATTCACCGCCGTCGCGAAATAGTGGACTGGGCGCGTACCGACCCGGCAGCTGACGGTTTCCTTGATGGCAACCCGTTGGTCAGACCGGGGCGGCGCGGAACCGACTTCAGCCAGACCCGCGATTGGCCGGTCTGACAAAGCGCTTCAAGAGGATGCCGAAATGACCGTCCAAGACAAGATTTCCCGCTATTCACCGGACTTTGACGTTGCCGTGCGCGGCGATACGATCACCGCTGATCGTTACATCACGCGCGAGTGGATGGATCTGGAAAACAAGCACTTGTGGCCAAAAGTCTGGCATCTGGGCGGCGTGCTGGCCGATCTGGAAGAAGAGGGCGATTTCATCCGCCACAACTTCGGCAAGGAATCTGTCGTCATGGTCCGGCAGGAGGACGGCTCGGTCAAGGCGTTCTACAACACTTGCCCGCATCGCGGAAACCGGTTGGTGCTGGGTGATGCCGGATCGGCTCCGCGCCTGACCTGCGGCTATCACGGCTGGCAGTTCGATACGGCAGGCACGCTGGTGCATGTGCAGGACCCCGATGATTTTGCAGGCGGCAACCCTTGCGGCAAAGTGAAGCTGGCACAATTGCGTTGCGAAACGTGGGGGCCATTCGTGTTCTGGTGCATGGATGATGATGTTGCGCCGCTGAAAGAATGGCTGGCCCCGCTGACCGACCGGCTTGCGGGTTACAAGCTGGATAACTGGGTGCGCGTATTTGCCGTTTCGGCAGATTGCGAATTCAACTGGAAGATCATCCGGGATAACTTCAACGAGAGCTACCACCTGCCCACGATCCATCCGGAACTGGCCACATTCATCAATGATGGCCTGCCCACCACGCTGTTTGAAATGTATGAAAGCGGCCACAATTCGATGTGGATGATTGGCCATCAGGCCACGAGCCGCAAGGATTACGTAAGCGGCGATGTGCCGCCGGGCCTGTATGAAGCCGCCGAGGCATGGGGCATTGATCCGAAGGAATATCGCGGCCGCACATCGGACATCCGCGAGGCGGTTATCAAGGCCAAGCGTGAACGCGGCGCGGACGCGGGATACGATTACAGCGCCATGACCGACCAGCAACTGGTCGATTATTTCCACTGCACGCTGTTCCCCAACCTTACCATCACGATGTCGCCCGAACAGTGCCAGATCCTGCGCACCGAACCGCACCCGACAGACCCCGAAAAGTGCGTGTTCCAGCACTGGTGCCTGTACCCGCAGAACGCCAAGATGACCGAAGTGATCACGCCGGTTGGCCCGGCACCGCTGCGTCATGACGCGATCACGCGGCATTCGGTTTACGGTGATGGCGTGTCGGTCGGCTATGTGGCGGATCAGGACTTGTCCATCGGCACAACGCAGCAGCAGGGCCTCAATTCGCGCGGCTTCAAGGGCTGCATCCTGCCCGGTCAGGAAAAGCGTGTGCAACGCTTTCATGAACGGCTGAACGATTTTGTGTTGAACAAGGATTGATGGCGATGAGCGGAATCACGGTAACGCCGGGGCAGACCAGCCCCCATCTGATGCAGGTGGCCTTCATCGTCGATGACGTGGAGGCCGCAGCAAAGGCGTGGATCGCCACGACTGGCATCGGGCCGTTCTACATGGTTCCGCACATCGAATTGACCGAGATGACCTATCGCGGCGAACCGGGCGAGGGCTGCGATTTTTCGGTGGCGCTGGCGCAATCGGGCGGGATGCAGGTGGAACTGATCCAGCAGCATTGCGACCGGCCCAGCGCCTATCGTGATACGATTGCCAAGGGCGCGCAGGGCTTCCATCACTTCTGCATCTATACCGACGATTACGATGCCTGCCGCCAGCGCTATGTCGATCAGGGCTTTGTTGTCGCGGTGGACAGCAAGTTCGGGGACATGCGCTTTTGCTATGTCGATACATCGCCTGCGCTTGGCTGCATGATCGAGATTGTCGAGCAGGACGATGCCGAGACTGAGGCATTCACACGGATCGCCCAAGGCGCGGCTGACTGGGACGGCGTGACTGACCCTATCCGCCCTCTATTCGCCTGAAAACAAAAGTTTCCCCGAGAGGATATGACCCCCATGCAGTGCCCGATTGAAGACCGGTTCGCGATACAGGACCTTATGATCGCTTATGCCCACGCGGTTGATACGGTGAGCGACATCGACGCTGTGCTTGATGTGTTCACGCCCGATGCCGTGTTCGATCTTTCAGGCATCGGCCTGACGCCGCAACTGGGCCACGAGGGCATTCGGGCGTTCTTCACCAACGTCTTTGCCAACATGACGCATCATGCCCACTATCTGACCAACTTTGCCGTGACCGCCTATGCCGGTGATACCGCCACGATGCGCGCTTATGTGATCGGCATGGGCGTGGGCAAGGATGGCAGCTCGGTGACGGTGAATGGCCGCTATTACTTTGACGTTGTGCGCACCGATGCTGGCTGGAAGGCGACGCGCTATACCATGGACTTCATGATGCCGCTGACCGGCACGCTGGAAAACGCGAAATAAAGGATAGGCAAGATGGCGCTGTGCTGAATGTGCGGCGCCGGATTGCCCACCCTTACCCTTTTCGCACGGCGGAGGGGGATGAAGCACTGCGCCTTATCCGCGCCACACGAGAGGCCCATCATGGCGACCTATATCGAAGTTCCCAACCCGCAGGCGAGCTATCCGACCCATCCCGATGCGCAGTTTCCGCAGGCGCGCGGAGATGCGATTACCGGCGATCGCTACTGGTGCAAGGATTTTGCCCGCCGCGAATGGGACAAGATGTGGACGCGCATCTGGCATGTAGGTGGCCGCGCGGCACAACTGGAAGAGGCGGGCGATTTCATCACGCACAACTTCATGCGCCAGTCGGTCATGAGGGTGCGCCAGAAGGATGGCAGCATCCGCGCCTTCCACAACGTGTGCCGCCATCGCGGCAACCGGCTGGTCGGCGTTTCGGAAGGGGGCGTGATCGATCACTTTACCTGCCCTTACCACGGCTGGAAATGGAACATCGACGGCGCACTGGACCATGTGCAGGACGAGGAGGATTTCCCGCAAGGATCGCCCTGCGGCAATTTGCGCCTGAAAGAAGTGCCGTGCGAAACATGGGGCGGGTTCG
>JADYXV010000255.1 GCA_020853995.1 Novosphingobium sp. | reverse complement strand
ATTCGTGAAATTCGCTGCCGTCGACAATCCGCGCAATCACCTCGCGCACATCATAGGGCGCGCGCACGTCTTCTGGGATGATGCTGTAGAGGTCTTCGGCGGGATAAGCTGGTTCCCGAACCTCGCCTCCATTCGTGACGGGCGAAGTTGAAATATCATTCACAGCACCCAGGTGCGAGACAATATCCCTGACAATCGTCAGCGCGTGTTCGTCATTATCGGCCAGATGATCGACCACGCCCGATTTGCGTGCGTGCAGATCGCCGCCGCCCAGCGCCTCGGCGGTAATCTCCTCGCCGGTTGCGGCTTTCACCAAGGGCGGGCCTGCCAGAAAGATCGTGCCCTGTTCGCGCACGATCACCGATTCATCAGACATCGCAGGCACATAAGCGCCGCCCGCGGTGCAACTGCCCATCACGCTGGCAATTTGCGGAATGCCCAGCGCGCTCATATTCGCCTGATTGTAGAAGAAGCGGCCAAAGTGATCGCGATCGGGGAAGACTTCGGCCTGATTGGGCAGGTTCGCGCCGCCACTGTCGACCAGATAGACGCAAGGCAGGCGGTTTTCCTGCGCAATTTCCTGCGCGCGCAAATGCTTTTTCACGGTCATCGGGAAGTAAGTTCCGCCTTTGACCGTGGCATCATTGGCAAAGATCATGCATTGGCGGCCTGAAACGCGGCCAATGCCGGTGATGATGCCCGCGCCCGGAACTTCATCACCATACATGCCATTGGCAGCCAATTGGCCCACTTCCAGAAACGGTGCGCCCGGATCAAGCAAACGCTCCACCCGGTCACGCGGCAGCAGTTTGCCGCGCGCGAGATGGCGGTCCCGGCTGCGCGCATCGCCGCCCAATGCGGCCTGCGCCACGCGGGCGCGCAGATCCCGGGCCAAGGCGCGGTTGTGTGCGGCGCGCGCCATCGCATCAGGGCTGCTTGTGTCCAAAGCACTTGGCAGGACAGGGGCGCTCATTGCTGCATCCTCTCGGTCTTTGTCAGGTTTAACCCTATCATCGGAGATTATTCGGTCAAAATTGAATTGCGCCGCATATTGGTATAGATTTCACCTATGATAAAACGTGCCCACCTTCGCCAGTTTCTGGCGCTTGTCGAAACCGGCAATTTTACCCGTGCGGCAGAACGGTTGGGTGTGTCACAACCGACGCTGTCGGCAGCCATCGCAGAGCTTGAGCGGATGGCGGGAACACTGCTTTTTCAACGCGAAAGACGGCAAGTGCGGCTGACCGAGGCGGGCGCAAAGCTGGTGTCCCATGCCCGCGCGATAGAGCGCGAGTTCCGCGCCGCCGAAGCCGCATTCGACAATGCACCGGCGCCGCTGGTTCCTATGCGGCTGGGCATGATCCCATCAATTGCCACGTCCACACTTGCAAACATTGCCAGGGCGTGGGCGGAAGTCCAGCCGATCACGCTGGCAGAAGGAACCGATGCCGAATTGCGCCGCAAACTGGGAGAGGGACAGATTGATGCGATCATCACGCTGTTGCGGCCCGAAGATGCCAATCGGCCGTCAGTGATGCTGCTGGAAGAAGGGTATCGTCTGCTCATGGGGCAGGGGCATCGCCTGGCTGGTGCGGCATTGGTTGATGCGCGTGATGTTGCGTCTGAAACCATGATTGCGCGCCGTAGCTGCGAAATCCTTTCGGAAACAAGCCGCTGGTTTACCCAGCGCGGCGTGCGTCCGCCATTTTTCCTGCGATCGGCCAATGATGATCGCTGTCTTGAGATGGTGCGCGCCGGAATGGGCGTGACGACAGCGCCGCAATCACTGGTGCGCGAAGGGATCATCCCGGTGCCGCTGGTTGATTATGATTTCAAGCGGACGCTGGGGCTGATCGCTGGACGTGACCGGCCGGACCTGACGGATCCGGACCATCCTTTGGTGCGGGCTTGTCGCAAAGGGTTTGTTTGACGCCTGCTTGTTCAACTGCGGGTAGTCTATCTGCGCGAATGGCGTTGGTTATGAGCGTATCATTCTTGTCCAGCCCACCGACAATCGGGCGCGAGCCGGTGCGGTACCGAGAACTGTCGACCGGCAGGATCACCTCTTTGGCACGGCCTATCAGGTGGCGCTCGGACTTATTCCATGAAGTTCGGCCATTATGGCGTGCAATCAGGACCTTCGGTCATCTGCTCTTGCCCGGATTGTCCAAGCAAACGATGATGCAAGCCAAAGGAGCAAGCCAATGACAGCCGTAATCCGTTTCGACTGGAAAGATCCGTTCGATCTTGAAACCCAGTTGACCGAAGACGAACGCATGATCCGCGATGCGGCGCGGGGCTTTGCGCAGGAGCAATTGCAACCCCGCGTAATCGACGCATATCGCGATGAAATTGACGCGCCTGAACTTTTTCCGGCAATGGGTGAAGCGGGCCTTCTCGGAATGACTTTGCCCGAACAATATGGTGGTGCAGGAGCCAGCTACGTTGCTTACGGACTGGTTGCGCGTGAGATTGAGAGGGTAGATTCCGGTTATCGCTCAATGGCTTCGGTGCAATCAAGTTTGGTAATGCACCCGATCCATGCCTTTGGCACGGAAGAGCAGAGGCGCAAATATCTGCCCGGCCTGGCTTCTGGCAAACTTATCGGCTGCTTCGGTCTGACCGAACCTGACGCTGGATCGGACCCCGGCGGCATGCGAACTTTCGCGCGCAGGGATGGCGATGGCTACGTGATCAGCGGTGCGAAAACATGGATCAGTAATGCGCCATTTGCCGACGTATTCGTTGTTTGGGCCAAATCGGAAAGGCACGGCGGAAAAATTCGGGGCTTCGTGCTGGAAAAGGGCATGCAGGGGCTTGAAGCTCCCAAGATAAAGGGGAAGCTATCGCTGCGCGCATCGACCACCGGCATGATCCTGATGGACGAGGTCAAGGTGGGGGCTGATGCGCTATTGCCGGAAGTTGAAGGCCTGAAGGGCCCGTTTGAATGCCTGAACAGGGCACGGTACGGCATTTCTTGGGGGGCCTTGGGTGCTGCTGAGTTCTGCCTTCATGCAGCGCAACAATATGGTCTGGATCGCAAGCAATTCGGCCGCCCGCTTGCAGCCACACAGCTTTATCAAAAGAAGCTGGTCGAAATGATGTGTGAAGTCGCGTTCGGTCTGCAAGCATCGCTTCGCGTCGGCAGGCTGATGGATGAAGGACGTTATGCGCCGGAGATGATATCAATGGTCAAGCGCAACAACGT
>JADYXV010000254.1 GCA_020853995.1 Novosphingobium sp. | reverse complement strand
AGCGCGAGTGGTATCAGTCCACATCGTTGATCCATTGAAGTTTTTCGCAAAACCCCTGAATCAGCGACCGGCCGCAGCGTCAAGCTAACCTACTGATACTACTCAACTTAATTTCGGATCGGGCTCTGAGAGGATACGCGAAGTACTTGCCGGTGCGACATCGTCGTACCATGCGACGATTGCATCAAGGTCGGCGGCCGCGCTGGCGCGAAATTCGACGATCATTATTGGTCGAATGCGTGCCCGAAGATCCTCCGGACTTCGTCTTTAGATGCCATCACAGGATTGGTCTCGGTCATCCGGCGGTCAAGTTCTGCCAGTTCTTTAGCGGTGAACCCATACTTTGGTTCGTAGCTTTCCATCAGGTCGGCGAGAGCTTCTTCCACGGCAAGACGTTCGGGTTCACCAAGCCGTGCCGTGAAAGCCAGAAAGGAGTCGATGACGGTCATTTTGTGACGTTACCACGAATTGCGGCGAGACGGAACACGGCGACGCGGCTTGCGAGCGATTTGCGGGCGCGAGTAAACCATGTGGGAGATGCACTCGGCTCATTTTGTTGACAATAAACACACGGATTTGTATTTTATATGCATGGCCCAAATGAACATATCCGTCCCTGACAAGATGAAAGAATGGATCGAAGGCCGCGTGGCTGATGGTTCGTTTGCCAGCAGCAGCGATTATGTGCGCGATCTGGTGCGGCAGGATCAGCGTGAGGCTGCGCGACTGGAGCATTTGCGGGCCGAGATTGCGAAAGGCCGTGTGTCCGGGATCAGTTCCCGTTCCATAGAAGACATAATCTCGCAGACTCGGGAGCAGTTACAGGCGCGTGATGAAGGTTGAACTCAGCCAAGAGGCTGACCGCGACTTTGTGAACATCCTCACTTATGGAACCGACGCCTTCGGATGGGATAGCGCGGAAGCCTATGCTGCGGGATTTGAGCGCAGCTTTGCGTTGTTGGCGCGACATCCGGAAATCGGCGTTCTCCACAAAGAGTTCCGACCGCCAATCCGCTCGCTACCGCATGGTAGCCATCGGCTGTTCTATGACGTTGAGCCGGGTTGTATCATTATCCGGCGCGTGTTGCACAAGTCCGTGGATGTTGGCCGCTGGATTGGTTGATCGTAAGTCTATTTTTTCGAAAGACTACGTCGATAAGCCTCGTAAACGCTTTCATCGACCTCCATCGACACTGAGCCGTTGTGGTGATGCCACCGCATCAAACAGCTCCACGCATCATCCGTAATACCGGGTGGGATCAATGTGTAGATTGGATAACCAGTGGTGCCAATGCTGCGTCGATAGTGTTTAGGATTTGCTTGGCAGTCCCTGACGGCTTCAGGCCAACTGCGGACTGAGCAGGCATTTTGAATGGTGTCGTTGTGCTTGGAAGCAAGCCAAGTCGCAAGAAGCGCTACAAATACAATGGTGCAGGATGTGCCTGCCGCTCTCCAACTGCTTGTGGAAGCAGCTCGAAACAGCAACCATGCAGCTACTGCAAAGGCAAACGGAAGAATGATCCGGCTTACAATTTGCAGTGAACTATCGTCAGTACATGGCTCACGTCCATAGCTGAAAAAAATCGTTAACGGCCAAAGACAAGCGATTATGATGAGAGTGGCAGCCGCAATTCTGGCCGCACCAACAAGAAGTAAACGCTTCCACATAGATATTGATTAGCACGCAGATCGAAGTCTGCGAAGGGTTTCGAGTGAGGCCTAGACGCGTTCCGCACCATAGCTGCGTTCGATTCCGGTCCCTTTGGTGTACTCAGTGGTACTCATCACGCATCAATCAAATCAGGGTCCAACTCTCCCGCCCGGTTCTGGATGAACATGAACCGTTGCGCGGGATCGCGGCCCATCAGGCGGTCTACGAGATCTTTTACTGCGGCGCGGCCTTCGTATTCGGGGGGTAGGGTGATGCGGATGAGGCTGCGGGTTGCAGGCGCCATTGTGGTTTCGCGCAACTGGTTGGGGTTCATTTCGCCGAGGCCCTTGAAGCGGCCCACATCAACCTTTTTGCCTTTGAACTTGGTGGTTTCCAGCAGGATGCGGTGGGCTTCGTCCTTGGCGTAGGCCGAGGTGCTGCCGTGGGTGATGCGGTAAAGCGGGGGTTGGGCGAGGTAGAGGTGGCCGCGCCGGACGAGCTCAGGCATTTCCTGGAAGAAGAACGTCATCAGCAGGGTTGCGATGTGCGCGCCATCAACATCGGCATCGGTCATGATGATCACGCGATCATAGCGCAGGGCGTCGGGATTGCAGTCTTTGCGCATACCGCAGCCCAGCGCCAAAGCGAGATCGGCGATTTCCTGATTGCCACGGATCTTGTCAGCCGAGGCGCTGGCGACGTTGAGGATCTTACCGCGAATGGGCAGGATCGCCTGTGTTTTGCGATCCCGCGCCATCTTGGCGCTGCCGCCTGCGGAATCGCCTTCGACGATGAAGAGTTCGGTTTCGCCGCTGCCTTCGCCGGTGCAGTCGGTAAGCTTGCCGGGCAGGCGCAGCTTGCGCGCGCTGGTGGCGGTTTTGCGTTTGACCTCACGCTCTGCCTTGCGGCGGAGGCGTTCGTCCATGCGTTCCATCACCGCGCCGAGCAGGGCTTTGCCGCGCTCCATATTGTCGGTGAGGAAGTGATCGAAGTGATCGCGCACGGCAGCTTCGACCATGCGCGCGGCTTCAGGCGAAGTCAGGCGGTCTTTGGTCTGGCTTTGGAACTGGGGATCGCGCACGAAGACCGAGAGCATGATTTCGCTGCCGGTGATCATGTCTTCAGGCGCGATATCTTTGGCTTTTTTCTGGCCGATCAGATCGGCGAAAGCGCGAATGCCTTTGGTGAGCGCGGCGCGCAGGCCTTGTTCATGGGTGCCGCCATCGGGGGTGGGGATGGTGTTGCAGTACCATGAGTACGATCCATCGGACCAAAGTGGCCAAGCGATAGCCCATTCGACACGGCCCATCTCTTGGCCTTCGGGGCCAGCCGGGAAATCCTGTGTGCCCGAGAACGGCAGCGTGGTGACGCATTCGCGGCCTGAGACTTGTTCGGCCAGATGATCGGCCAAGCCGCCGGGGAACTGGAACACCGCTTCGGCGGGCACATCATCCGAGACGAGGCCGGGTGCGCATTTCCAGCGGATTTCAACGCCAGCGAACAGATATGCCTTCGAGCGGACCAGCCGGAACAGGCGGGCGGGTTTGAACTTGGCATCGGTGCCGAAGATTTCGGTATCGGGCACAAAGGTGACTTGCGTACCGCGCCGGTTGGGGGCGTTGCCGATCTTTTGCAGCTTGGTGGTGGGAAGGCCGCGTGAAAATTCCTGCGCGTAAAGCTCCTTGTTGCGGGCAACTTCGATGCGGGTGAGCGAGGACAGCGCGTTGACGACCGATACGCCGACGCCGTGGAGGCCGCCGCTGGTGGCATAGGCTTTGCCAGAGAACTTGCCGCCTGAGTGGAGCGTGGTGAGGATCACTTCGAGTGCGGATTTTCCGGGGTATTTCGGGTGCTCATCGACCGGAATGCCACGACCGTTATCCGATATGGTCAACCGGCCCGCGCTGCCGGGCTCTTCTTCAAGGTACACTTCTATGCGGTTGGCGTGGCCTGCGACGGCTTCGTCCATCGCGTTATCGAGCACTTCGGCGGCGAGGTGATGGAGCGCGCGTTCATCGGTGCCGCCGATATACATGCCGGGGCGGCGGCGAACAGGTTCAAGGCCGTCGAGAACCTCGATCGCCGAGCCGTCATAGGTTTCGCCAGCGGTGGTGGCGGGGAGTTTGTCGAAGAGATCATCGGACATGTGAACGGGTATAGAACACGGGCGATTCCGTGTGCAAGCGGGGAGGTGCGCTTATCCGGTGCTTTTCGCGATAGTGGCGCGAGCGCGAACCCTTAAAACTTCGCTGGAGCAGGCGAAACAGTGGTGAACGTGCCCGCAGCGACCTGACGGACTTCCATCGCGCGTTCGGCCATGCCCGAGGCGGTGAAGCGGAAGACGCCGTCGAGGCCGATGAAGCCTTGGGGATCATAGAGCTTGCCGGTGGGGAAGGTGGTGCCGGGTTTCCATGTGCGCGCGATGTTCAGCGTGAGCAGAACGCTATCATAGCCCAAGGTGGCCAGCCGCGAGGGGACTGCGCCGAAGCGGCTGCGATAGGATGTTTCGAATTTGCCGAAACGGGCGTCCGATACAGCGGCAAACCATGCGCCGCGCATGGCCGGCGACGTGGCGATGGCGGCTTCACCGCTCCACAATTCGGTGCCGAGCAGCTTTACGCCTTTGCCTGCAGCAGTAGCGGCCTGAAGCGCGATGCGGCTGCCATCGGCGATGAGTAGCGCGTCAAACTTGCCCTTGTCCTTGGCGCGGCGAACGGCGCTGGCGACTGAGGTGTTGCCGCGATCATAACTTTCTATCGAGGTGACCGTTACGCCCTGCGCTTCTGCGGCTGCGGCGAGGCCCGCAGTGGCGCGTTGGCCATAATCACCGGTTGGGATGATCGCGGCGACCGAGTTGACGCCACTTGCTTTGGCATAACCGAGGACGCGGGCAATTGACTGACCGGGGGCCTGGCCCATGACGAAGACATCGCGCGATGCGATGGCGCTATCGTTTGAATAGGAGATCATCGGTACCTTGGCGGCGCGTGCGGCGTTGGCAACCGATACGACGTCTTCGGACAGCAGCGGCCCGAGGATCAGCTTGTTTCCATCAGCAATTGCTTTTGATGCGGCCGATGCTGCGCCGCCAGCCGTGTCATAAGTGGTGATGCGCAGGTTTGCCGCGTTTGTATCGAGCAGGGCCATCGTGGCGGCATTGGCGATAGATTGGCCAACAGCACCACTGGCACCACTCATGGGGACGAGCAGGGCAACGCGGTGACGTCCGGCATCAGTGGGCAGGACGTTGGCATCGGGTGCTTTTTCCGTGGGTTCGGGCGCGGGGGCGATGCCGCCTTTCGGGATGACAGTGCACCCTGCCAACAAAGCCAACGAACCAGCGGTGATGCCTTGGATGATCCAGCGCCGTGTCGGGCGCGCGTCATGATCGCGCAGATCGCCTGTGTGCCTGTTCAACATTACGCGCTCACCCTCTTGTCGCACTTTGCTGGTCGGTCCATGAGACGTGACATGGAAACCCCGCAGCTTGAACCCGGCCTCTACATTGTCGCAACCCCCATTGGCAATCTTGGAGACGTAAGTCGTCGTGCGATTGAAACGCTTGAGCGCTGTAGTGTGATTGCGTGCGAAGACACCCGCGTGACCGGAAAGTTGCTTAACCTGCTGGGTTTGCACAAAGTCATGCGTCGTTATGACGACCATGCGAGCGATGGTGCGCGTGAAGCATTACTAGCCGAAATGGCTCAGAATCCTGTCGCGTTAGTGTCAGATGCGGGCACTCCGTTGATTTCCGATCCCGGGTACAAACTGGTACGCGAGGCGCGAGTGCGCGGCATTGCGGTCACATCAGTGCCGGGGCCGAGCGCGTTGGTGGTGGCGTTGTCGATGGCGGGGCTGCCAACGGACCGGTTCATGTTTGGCGGATTCCTGCCGTCAAAGGACAAGGCGCGCGGCGATGTGCTGGCGGAACTGGCATGCGTGCCTGCGACGCTGGTGTTTTATGAAACGGGGCCGCGTCTGGTGGCATCGTTAGAAGCGCTGGCTGAACGGTTGCCGGGACGTGAGGTGGCTGTGGCGCGTGAACTGACCAAGTTGCATGAAGAGTGCCGTAGCGGTTCTGCTGAGGCATTGGCGGCACATTACACGGCCAATCCGCCGCGAGGAGAGATTGTGCTGCTGGTGGGGCCGCCGCTGGCGCAGGAGGCTCCGGCAGAAGAGGTGATCGAGGCGGAATTGCGCGCGGCCTTGGCCGAGATGTCAACATCGCAGGCGGCGGGAAAGGTGGCCAAGGCCCACGGGCTGGACCGCAAGGCGCTCTATGCATTGGCGATGACGTTCAAGTGAGCCGATCAAAGCTGACGAGAACTGAGGCTGAGCGTAGAGGGCGTAAGGGCGAGGCGCTGGCGGCTTGGTGGTTGCGGCTGACCGGATGGCGCATTCTGGCGCAGCGCGTGAAATTGCCGGTGGGCGAAGTGGACCTTGTTGCGCGGCGTGGACGAACGGTGGCTTTTGTCGAAGTGAAGTGGCGGCGCAGCGAAGCGGCCCTGGCGAGCGCCATCGATGCCCACCGGTTACGGCGCGTGGCGCGGGCAGCAGAGGCGATAGCGCCCAAGTTTGTGCGGGCGGGCGATACGATGCAGATTGATGTGATCCTGATTGCGCCGTGGCGTTGGCCGCGCAGGATTGCCAATGCGTGGCAACCCGGCGTGTGATGTTGTCTTGCAGGCAACAGTTAAAATAGTCGCGCCGGGCAACAATCGGCTTTAAGGCGCGGGGAAGATAAACTCCCAAGGGTGTTCCAAGTCATGACTCTGCGCGTCGCTGTCCAGATGGACCCGCTCCATTCGATCAATATTGCCGGGGATTCGAGCTTTTCGCTAATGTTACGCGCGCAAGAGCGGGGGCATGAGATTTATCATTATGACGTAGGTTCGTTGTCGCTCGACGAGGATGACCGGCTGATCGCGCATGCGACGCCTGTGACTGTGCAGCATGTGGTTGGCGATCACTATGCCGCCGGTGAGAAGCGGCGCCTGGACCTTGGGCATGACATAGATGTGGTGCTCATGCGGCAGGACCCGCCTTTTGACATGGGCTATATCACGGCCACGCACATGCTTGAGCGGATCGAAGCCGAGACGTTGGTGGTGAACACTCCGCGCAGCGTGCGCAATGCGCCGGAAAAAGTCATGGTGCTTGATTACCGCCGGTTCATGCCGCCCACGCTGGTCACGCGTTCGGTCGATGAAGTGCGCACGTTCCAGAAAAAGCACGGCGCGATTGTGATAAAGCCGATCCACGGCAATGGCGGCAAGGCGATCTTCCGGGTTTCGGAAGAGGGCGAGAACCTTGGCGCTCTGTTCGAGGTGTTCAACCAGACCTGGCCCGAACCGCATATGGTGCAGGCCTTCCTGCCTGAAGTGGCAAAGGGCGATAAACGTATTGTTCTGGTGGATGGCGAGATTGCGGGCGCGATAAACCGGCGGCCCGGCGAGGGTGAATTCCGCTCCAACCTTGCTGTGGGCGGCTATGCCGAGAAGACGGAATTGACCGCGGAAGAGCGGGAAATTTGCGCTGCGCTCGGGCCGGAGTTGAAGCGGTTGGGGCTGATTTTTGTCGGCATTGATGTGATCGGCGGCAAATGGTTGACCGAGATCAACGTAACATCGCCAACCGGGATTGTGGCGATTGACAAGTTCAATGGCACGGACACGGCGGGAATGATCTGGGACGCAATTGAAGCGCGGCTTTAGGCGCATACTTTCTGGACGCGCGGCTCCTCATTGAAAGAGGCGGGCGCGTTTTTGTTGAACTTCTTCGCGCAAAGAGCGTTGCCCCCGGTATGAATGACTGGATTGTCCAATTAATCGAGGGCGGTGGCTATTGGGGCATTGCGTTCCTGATGGTGATCGAGAACGTCTTTCCGCCGATCCCTTCCGAATTGATCATGGGCCTCGGCGGAATTGCCGTTGCGCGTGGCCGGATGGAGTTTTTGCCACTCATGGTGGCGGGAACAGCGGGATCAACGCTGGGGAATTAGTGCTGGTACTTGCTGGGCCGAAGCCTTGGCTATGAGCGGTTGCGGCCGTTTGTGGACAGGTTCGGGCGATGGCTGACGGTTGAATGGGAGGACATCGAATACATCGTCGGATTTTTCCGGCGACATGGCCAGTGGGTGGTCTTCGCCGTGCGGTTTGCGCCATTCATGCGCACGATGATCTCTTTGCCAGCGGGCCTTACTCGCATGGGCCATTGGTGGTTTTTGCTGTTCACTTTTGCAGGGGCGGCCATCTGGAACGTCGTCCTGGCCGGGGCCGGATATTACCTGGGCCGAAATTTTGACGAGCTTGAGCGATTTACAGGGCCGGTCGCAGCAGCGACGGTTGTGATCGTGGTGATCGTGTATATCTGGCGCGTAATCACGTGGAAGCCACGGACCAAAGCTTGAAAAAGCCATTTTACGGTCCATAGAAGATCCAGCCCGTAAGGTTAGGGTCCCTACCAAGTTTATCAGTCTTAAAGGTATCAGATATGGCAGTGAAAGCAGTGTGCATTGTGACGCGCAGCGAAGAAGGGCGCGGCGCGATCGCGGTAAGAGTTGATAATGACGAGAACGTCTATTTCCCGTTGAGTGTTACCGAAGCGTTGGAACTGGAAGAGTTTGAAGAAGTGGAGGCGATCATGGTGCGCAATGATCGCGCCGATCCGCCTTGGCGCGCCATTCGGGCAAGGCTCCCCGATGCCGGCCGATCAGAATAGGCGCCACAAAAAAGGCCCCCGTTTCAAGCGGGGGCCTTTTTGATTTGATGGTAGTGGGCGGTTAAGCGTCCTTGGCCAGCCACTCTTCCAGCCATTTGATAGTGTAATCACCGCTGAGGAAATCAGGCTGGTTCAGCAGGCGCTGGTGCAGCGGGATCGAGGTTTTGGGGCCTTCGATGACCATTTCCTGCAATGCGCGTTTCAATCGCATGATGCAGCCTTCGCGGGTGCGGCCGTAGACAATCAGCTTGGCGATCATCGAATCATAGTACGGCGGGATTTTGTACCCCGCATAAAGGCCTGAATCGACGCGGACATGCATGCCGCCCGCTGCGTGATACCCTTTAACCAAGCCCGGCGATGGGGCGAAGGTGAACGGATCTTCGGCGTTGATGCGGCATTCAATGGCGTGGCCTTTGAATTCGATCTCTTCCTGCTTGACCGAAAGCGCTTTGCCATCGGCAATGCGGATTTGTTCGCGCACAAGATCAACGCCGGTGATGGCTTCTGTTACCGGATGCTCAACCTGAAGGCGGGTGTTCATTTCGATGAAATAGAACTCACCGTTTTCCCAGAGGAACTCGATTGTGCCCGCGCCGCGATAGCCCATATCGGCCATCGCGCTGGCGACAATGCCGCCCATCCGGTCACGCTCGGCCGCCGAGATGACAGGCGAAGGCGCTTCTTCAAGCACTTTCTGGTGGCGGCGCTGCAGCGAACAATCGCGTTCACCCAGATGGATTGCGTTGCCATTGCCATCGCCGAAAATCTGGAATTCGATGTGGCGCGGATTGCCGAGGTACTTTTCAATGTAAACGGTGGCATCGCCAAACGCGGCCTTGGCCTCGGTTCCGGCTTGCTGCATCAGGGTTTCAAGGTCTTCGGGGCCGTTGCACACTTTCATGCCGCGCCCGCCGCCGCCCGATGCGGCCTTGATGATGACCGGATATCCTACGTCTGCTGCAATCCGCTTGGCTTCTTCGATTTCCGAAACCGCACCGTCAGAACCCGGAACGAGGGGCAAGCCGAGCGCGCCAGCTGTGCGCTTGGCTTCGACTTTATCGCCCATCGTGCGGATATGTTCAGGCTTTGGCCCGATCCAGATAATGTCATGCGCTTCGACGATTTCGGCGAACTTGGCGTTTTCCGAAAGGAAGCCATAACCCGGATGGATTGCATCAGCATGGGTGATTTCCGCCGCTGAAATGATTGCAGCAACATTGAGATAGCTGTCTTTGGCCGCTGGCGGGCCGATGCAGACGGCATGATCGGCAAGCCGCACGTGCATGGCATCAGCATCGGCGGTGGAGTGCACCGCAACTGTTTCGATGCCCATTTCGTGCGCGGCGCGATGGATGCGCAGCGCGATTTCGCCGCGATTGGCGATCAGAATGCGTTTGATGGCCATGTGCGGCCCTTACGCAATCACAACGAGAGGCTGGTCAAATTCGACCGGCTGCGCGTTTTCGACCAGAATGGCGGTGACGGTCCCTGCGCTGGGGGCAACGATGGGGTTCATAACCTTCATCGCTTCGATGATCAGCAGCGTGTCGCCAGCCTTGACGGCTTGGCCAACCGAGACGAAGTTGGGTACGCCCGGTTCGCCCGCAAGGTAGCATGTGCCAACCATTGGCGACTTTACGGCGTTGGCATCAACCGCAGGAGCAGCTGCGGGCGCTGTGGTGGTGGCAGAAGGTGCCGGAGCGGCAGCAGGCGCTGCGACAGGTGCTGCATACTGGTGCACAGGTGCTGCGGTTAACTGGCGAGCTACGCGGATTTTGCGGTCACCGTCTTCAACTTCGATTTCGGACAATCCGGTTTCGGCAAGAAGTTCGGCTAGTTCGCGCACCAGCTTGCCGTCGATTGCCATGTTTTCGGCCTTTTCGCCGCGGTCGTGCCCCATTTTGTTGTTCCTCGCGGGTATTATTACAGGCTTCGCGCCATGCCCGCATGCTGTGTTGCTGGCAAGGGGGTGTATGGCCGGAGCGTGGAAAAGCTTGATCCTAAAGGCGCGAAACTGCGTCGAGGGCTACCACATAGCTGTTTGCGCCAAAACCAGCGATCGTGCCTTTGGCCGCCATGCCGATTAAGGATTTGTGACGAAATTCTTCGCGTTTGTGGGGGTTTGACAAATGAACTTCGATCACGGACACGGTAATTGATTTTATCGCATCATGGATGGCGACCGAAGTGTGCGTATAGGCGCCTGCGTTCAGCAGCACCGCCTTGATGCCGGTGGCGTGTGCCTCGTGCAGCCAATCAACAAGATGACCTTCATGGTTTGATTGGCGGACATCGACCTCAAGGCCAAGTTCTTGTGCGCGGTCTTCGAGCATACCTGCAATATCGTCGAGCGTGTCTGAGCCGTAAATCTCAGGCTCACGCAAGCCGAGCATATTGAGGTTAGGTCCGTTGAGCACGAATACGGTCGTGCTGGCCCCCGATACATCGGGCAGTGCAGGCTCGGTCATGGCAGATTCCCGGAAGGTGGTAATTGCCATGCGTGATAGCTTCTCATCCCGGACAAGCAAGCCGTAGGATCGATGTACCTGTGAGAGCATGAGGCGCCAAACGCCAACGGGGAGCTATTGTCCCGGCATCATTTGCATATTTTGTTGCGGAGGGCCTACCATTTGCGGTCCAGGTCCGGGGGCGGTGCCGTAAGGATCTTCGGCTTGAATGGTGTCTTCTGTAAATTCTTCAGGCTCGACTACCGGAGCGTTTGCAGACGAACCGGCAGACGCGGCCATAGATAGCGCTTCTTTTGAACGGATTTCGGCCTCTTCAGCCTTTTTCTCGACAGCGGCTAGTCGCGCTTCAAGATCAGCATTCGAGGAAGAATTGCTGCCGCACCCTGCCAGCAGCAGGGCGGGCAGCAACAAAACGGTGGCACGGCGCGAAGTGCGCCGGAGTAATGCGGAAGGAATGCCTGTAGTCCGGTTTTGCATGGTATTTGATTGGCCTGAACTTGTGCTGACAAGGCCATAGCAGGCGAAGGTTACCAGAGACTAACCAAACGGAGCCAACCGGAGACGTCCTATTAGCGATCAGTGCCTTTGACTTTGCCCCACTGGCGTGCTGCGGTGTAACCAAGATAACCGGTGCCGAACAAGGCATAGAGCGGTTCCGGAAGGCCATTGAGATAAGCGTTGATCCCATTGGCGATGGATTGTGCAGCGTCGGGACGGAATGCTGCAATCACACCCATTGGCAGGGCCCACAGGATCATCGCGTACATCACGTAAAGGAACCCTGGGCGGGCGCGGCTTGTCCAGGGGTCTGCGGAATGGGCCTCGGTAACAATGGCTGACATGCGCGTGCGGAGATGCTCAAGTTCTTGCGTACCTTCAAGCTTCAGCAATTCAAGCTTGGCGCGGTCGCGCGCTTCTTTATCGGGAATGACTTTGTCGAGGATCTTGGTGACCGGAGAGATCAGGGCTTCGAAAAATGACATGACATGCGCGTCCTACTTGTTGGAGACGCCCATTCAGATAACCATATCGGTTCGTGTAGGAAAATGGTTTGTGTAGTCGGGGAGCTTATCAGCCCTTGACTGCCGCAGGCGACGTTTAAGCTGCGTTGTCACGATGAATTTTGAAACTTGGTCGGGACGAGAGGATTCGAACCTCCGACCCCCACACCCCCAGTGTGATGCGCTACCAGGCTGCGCTACGTCCCGACCTTGGTGGGGGCCTATAGGCACCGCCTGTCAGGTTGGCAAGCGCCGGATTGGGCAAATGGTGCATCACGCAAGCTAAGCAGGGGGAGGGCGTTTGATTGCTTTGCCGTTTCCAAGCTGCTAACCGCGCCGCGAACCGTTGTTCAGCGCGCCTTTCGTTCGATATCCAGAGCGCGCGCTGTTGCAATACCGGATACGCGATCCCAGAAATGGACTTATGATGTTAACGATCCTCGCTGCTGCCGCCTCTCCCACTGGTGGACCGTCTCCTTGGCTCCAAGCCCTGCCGTTGGTGGGCATGGGCTTTATCTTCTGGTTCCTGATCTTGCGCCCGCAAATGCGCCAGCAAAAGGAGCATAAGGCGAAGATTGCGGCGCTGAAAAAGAACGACATGGTTGTAACGGCTGGCGGACTTATTGGCAAAGTGGTCAAGCTTGACGATCATTATGTCGAGCTGGAACTGGCACCCAATGTAAAGGTGAAGGCCGTGCGCGGGACGCTGGGCGACATCATTCCGCCTGTTGGCTCTACGCCTGCAAACGACTGATCCTTATTTCCGAAAGCTGACCGCCCATGCTCGAATTTCCGCGCTGGAAGGTGATCTGGCTCTGGATGATTACGCTTGTTTGCGTGATCGCCGCGATCCCCTCGCTCACCTCTACCATGGGCCTTTCATGGCCAACGGCGCTGCCCGAACCCAAGGTTAACCTTGGGCTCGATCTGGCAGGTGGCAGCCACATTCTGCTTGAAGCCGATCCATCGCAGGTGCGTCAGCAGCGCATCGAGGGCATGGAAGAATCCGTGCGGACCAAGCTGCGGCAAGATGGCAAGAACATCCGCATCAGCGACATTTCCAACCGCGACGGCGCATTGACGTTTGTCGTGGCGGAGCCGGCGCAAGTTGATGCAGTGCGCGAGGCTATTCTGCCCCTGACAAATGGTGCGGGCCTTACGGGCCAGCGCGATTGGGATATCAACGTCAGCGATGGCAACCGCTTCATCCTCAAGCCGACAGATGCCGGTGTTGATCAGGCTGTGACGCAGGCGATGGATACTGCAGTGGAAGTGGTGCGCAAGCGCATTGACGCGCTGGGCACCAAAGAGCCTACGATCATCCGGTCTGGCCCTACGCGTATCGTGGTTCAGGTGCCGGGGTTGCAAGACCCTCAGGCGCTGAAGAACTTGCTGGGGCAGACCGCCAAGCTTGAATTCAAGCTGGTTGATACAGCAGCTTTGCCATCTGACGTGGCGCAAGGAATTGCGCCTGCAGGTAGCGAAATCGTGCCGTTCATCAGCCCTGCAGAAGGTGGCGGCATGCCAGCAATCGCGGTTAAGCGGTTGGGCGGCATTCGCGGCGATCAATTGACCAACGCGCAGCAGACGAACAACCAGCAAACCAATGAGCCTGTCGTCAACATAACCTTCAACACTGAAGGCGGGGCGAAGTTTGCCAAGCTGACAACGCAGAACACCGGTAAACAGTTCGCGATCATCCTTGACGGAAAAGTGCTTTCTGCCCCGACAATCAATGAGCCGATCCTTGGTGGCAGCGCGATCATCTCTGGCCGGTTTACAGCAGAGAGCGCCAATGCTTTGGCGATTTCGCTGCGGTCTGGCGCATTGCCGGTTGATTTGAAGGTGGTTGAAGAGCGCACGGTCGGGCCGGATCTGGGTGCGGATTCGATCCGTCGCGGCATGATTGCGATGGGTGTCGGCACTTTGGCGCTGATGGTCTTCATCTTTGTCACGTACGGCCGGTTTGGCATGTATGCCAACGTGGCGCTGATCGTGAACGTGCTGATGATCCTTGGGATCATGGCAGTAATAAACACCACATTGACATTGCCGGGCATCGCAGGATTCGTGCTGACGATTGGTGCTGCAGTTGATGCCAACGTGCTGATCAACGAGCGCATTCGTGAAGAACGCCATCGTGGGCGCAAGGTCGTGGCGGCAGTGGAAATGGGCTACAAAGAAGCCAGCCGCGCCATTTTCGATGCCAATATCACCAACGTCATTGCAGCAGTGCTTATGTTCGCGTTCGGATCGGGGCCGGTCAAGGGCTTTGCAATCGTGCTGATGATCGGCATCGTGACATCGGTGTTCACGGCTGTGACCCTGACCCGCATGTGGGTCATGCAGTGGCTGCGCCGCGCGCGTCCTGCTGATCTGAACCTGTAAGAGGGGAAAAGAACTCATGAAACTCCTCAAACTCGTTCCTGACGATACCAACATCCACTTCCTGAAATGGCGTGTGCCGTTTTACGTCGTCAGCATGATCCTGATTGCGGCATCTTGGGGGCTGGTGCTGACCAAGGGTCTGAACCTGGGTGTTGATTTCGTCGGCGGACAGATGATCCGCGTGACGTTTGAACGCAGTCCTGCGGCCCCGGTGGTGGAACTGCGCGAGCAGGTCGACAAGCTTGGGTATGGTGAGCCGATCATCCAGCGTTATGGCAAACCTAACGAGATTTCGATCCGGATGAAGCTGCCTGAAGGCGCTGACAGCGACGCGGCGCTGTCCGACAAGATGGCGCGCACGATCACGGCCGACATCAAGAAAAACCATCCCGATGCGCGCATTGACGGTGTCGATTCTGTATCTGGCAAGGTTTCCAAGGAACTTGGCTGGGATGCGTTCAAGGCGCTCGGTTTTGCTGCGCTGGCGGTTGCGGCCTATATCTGGATCAGGTTTGAATGGCAGTTCGGGGTGGGCGCGCTGTTTGCGCTGTTCCACGACGTTTCGCTGACGCTTGGCCTTTTCGCGATCACCGGCATGGAATTTGACCTGAACATCGTTGCAGCCTTGTTGACGCTGATCGGTTATTCATTGAACGATACCATCGTGGTCTATGACCGCATCCGCGAGAACATGAAGAAGTTCCGCAAGATGCCGATGCCTGAATTGCTGGATCTTTCAGTCAACGAAACACTGGCACGCACGATTGTAACATCGCTGTCGATCCTGATTACCCTGGCGGCTTTGCTGCTTTTGGGCCCGGATGTCATCTTCGGCTTTACTGCTGCAATTACGCTGGGCATTTTTGTTGGTACATACAGCTCGATCTATATGGCTGCGCCGATCCTGATCTGGCTGAAAGTCAATCCGAACAGTTTTGTGCCCACCGAAACAGCATTGGAAAAGCAGGAGCGGCTGGCCCGCGAAGGCGTTTGATTTTGCATTGATAAGCAAGCAATTGCGGTGGCGAAGTTTAATGCTTCGCCGCCGCTTTTTCGTAAATGGTCGCAAGCGCTTCAGCGTTGGCTGACCAACTGAAGCGTTCGGCATTGGCCGAGACGGATTGCTGGCTTGGCGGGTTGGCAAGCAGGTCCGCAACGGCTTTGGCAATGGCTTCCGGTGTGCGTTCCACGATGCGGCCGGCAGCGGCATTTTGCACCACTTCACGTGCGCCACCAATGTCTGGAATGATAACCGGCGTGCCACAGGCAATGGCCTCGATCCAGGCATTGGCAAGACCTTCACGTTCCGACGGCAGAACCATTGCATCGGCTGCGCAGAGCAGTTGCGGAAGCAGGTCATGCTCAACCGCGCCAAGGAATTGCACCCGCGATTCAAGCCCCAGTTGTGCGGTGAGTGCTTTTAACGAGGCCTCATCGGCGCCGGTTCCGGCGATGGCCAGCCGCACATCTGGCGGAAGGTGGGTTAGCGCGCGGATAGCGATTGCTTGCCCCTTGATCGGCACCAGCGCGCCAACGCACAGGAGCAATGGGCCGGTGGACCAGACATGCAGCGCAGGGATGGCCGAGACAAGTTGACGCGCAGCCTTGCGTTCAAGCGGTTGAAAGCGTTCGCGGTCAAGCCCTGTGTAATGCACGTGCGTGGAGGCTTCGGGCATTCCCATCGCGCTCATATCCCGTGCCAATGCACTGGAAACCGCAAGCAAAGCTGTGGCTTGACGGGCAGCCGCCAGCATTTGGCGGCGGGCGAGAGTGTTCGCGCCCCACAGGTGGATGTCAGATCCGCGCGCCTTGATTGCAAGAGGCAAGCCCAATGCGCGGGCGATTGCTGCTGCTGCGGGACCATCCGGGTAGAAGAACTGTGCATCAACCATGTCAAACGGCATTTCAGCATGCAGCTTTTTGGCAAGGGGCATGACGGCGCGGGCGATGAGCGCGGGATTGATCGGGCCGGATATAGCGGGGAGCAAAGTGAAACGCGGGTGGTGGATGGTAAGCGCGCCTTGTGTCTCCAACGCTGGTATGGCGCGTAAAGATGCATAGCGCTTAAGCGGCAACGGCGGCATGCCGATCGGGTTGATAACGGTGACTTCCCAGTCACCGCGCGCTGCAAGCGCCTCCATTTGTCGGGCTACGAATCGCCCGAAACCGGTGCGTCCCGGCGCGGGGTAAAGCGTGGAAAGCGATAGCAGTCGCTTCACGTCAGAGCTTCCGCACGAGCATTTCAGCCAAACCGAGCCATGCAGGGCGATCAATGATGACCTGGCGCTGGCCAGCGCCGGGAGGGAGCAGGGCGATGCGTCCGTCGCGATGATCAATCAACCGGCCAAACGCGAAGCGGCCGCCAGGGCGCGGGGCAAGGATATCGCGGTTGAAGGCGCGGGCGAAGTCTTCCGGTTCGATCTGGCGGATCCAGACCTGATCTCCTGCACGGTATTCGCCCGCACTGGCATCAACTACCATAGCCATCAAGCGGGCCGAGCCATCAAGTGCAACGGGAAGGATGGCATCCATCGGCTTTGCCAGCGCTTCGGCGCCCTGTGTGCCAAGACGCGCGACCAGGCGGGCGGGGGTATCCTCGTCAGCCTTGACCAGCAGTTGGGGTTCAACGCCCAGTGCTGCGCCGATCCGGTTCATCCAGACCAGCGACAAACTGCGCATTCCGGTTTCCAGGCGGCCGATGGTTTGTGCGGTAGTTGGTGGATCACAGCGCGCGGCAACATCGGCCAATGTCAGGCCTTTTTGGCGGCGGATGTCGCGACTCCGATTGATCATACAACAACCCATTAACCGGAGAGGTGATTTTTTGGCTTTCCTACAAAGTGTGGGCGTAGGCAAGACTTTTGCGTGTTCTTGTAATGTTTAACCGGCTGGAAAATGAAATGTGGTCTGCTTTGGTGAAGGAGCACATCCTGCCAGACCTGCACGAAAGTATCCATTGTAACGAAAATCTTTGAACCAGGCGTCTGGCTGTGGCACCGGACCGCAACTTTTTAAAAAGCGGAGAAGTTGCCGATGACCTTTCGTTTAAGCCGACGTTCCTTTGTGGTTTCCGCCGGCGCTGCTGCTGCATTCACAGCCCGCCCCGGCCTGTCTTTTGCCGCTTCCGTGGGCGAGGACGCTAAACTTGATGCCCTGTTCACCCGGATCTTCAACGATCAGTTGCTGCTTTCGCCAGAGGAGGCGACATCACTCGGGCTGGACAAGGGCGCGATGGCCATACTGCGTTCAAGGCTCAGCGATGAGAGCGCCGCCGGACGCGAGGCATCGATTGCGCAAACCCGCACCGCCATTGCCGACCTTGCCAGAATTGACGATAAGGCGCTTTCGAGCGCCATGAAAGTGAACCTTGACGTTGTGCGCTACCAGCTTGAGCAGCGGCTGGACGGCCCCCGGCTAGGCGTTGAGAATCCGCAGTCGCCTTATCGTATCACGCAGCGCTTTTGTGCAGCGTTCGGTGTGCCAGATTTCCTAGATTCAACGCACCCGATGGAGTCAGTCGAGGATGCGGAGGCTTATCTCGCGCGGCTTGCGCAGCTTGCCAAGGCGATTGACAATGACATTACTGAACAGCGTGAGCAGGCATCACGCGGCATCCTTGCTCCCGCATGGACGCTTGACCTTGCACTGTTGCAATTGCGCAAACTGCGCGCGCCTGCACCGGACCAGTCCTCGATGGTGCAATCGCTCGTCCGCCGTGCAGGAAGCAAAGGCATTGCTGGCCAGTGGCAATCACGAGCCGAGGCAATAGTGCGCGATGCGATTTATCCAGCAATAGACCGCCAGATTGCCATGATCGAACAGCTAAGGCCAACCAGTGCAACTGGCGATGGCGCGTGGCGCATTCCGCGTGGCGACGAGATTTATGCGACGGCGCTGAGGCATGCAACGACCACCAACTTTTCGCCAGAGGAAGTCCACAAAATCGGCCTTGAGCAGGTGGCCGAATTGACAGCGCAATTGGATACTGTGCTGAAAGCTGCCGGATACACCAAGGGCACCGTGGGTGAACGTCTTGCCGCGTTGAATACGTTGCCCGAGCAGCTCTATGCCGACACGCCAGCAGGCCGCGCCGAACTGATCACCAGCCTGAACGCGGGCGTGAAGAAGATGAACGCGCTGCTTCCGCGCGCCTTTTCCACGCTACCTGATCAACCGCTCGATATTCGCGCTGTGCCTGTCGAGATTCAGGACGGAGCGGCCAACGGTTATTATTATTCGGCATCGCTGGATGGATCGCGCCCGGCAATTTACTGGATCAACCTGAAGGAAGTTGCCGATTGGCCAAAGTACACACTGCCCTCGCTGACCTATCATGAAGGCACGCCTGGCCATCACTTGCAGATCAGCCTTGCGCAGAAGTCTGACAATATACCGCTGATCCGCAAGACCGGTGGTTTTTCCGCTTATTCCGAAGGTTGGGCGCTATATTCCGAACAAGTGGCAGACGAGCTTGGCGCTTATGACGGGATTGAAAAAGCAGGCTATCTCCAGTCGTTCCTGTTCCGCGCCACACGCCTTGTTGTCGATACGGGCCTTCACGCCAAGCGTTGGAGCCGTGAAAAGGCGACGGATTACATGGTGGCAACGACCGGCTTTACCCGTCCGCGTACACAGCGCGAAGTAGAGCGTTATTGCACGATGATCGGGCAGGCGTGCAGCTACAAGATGGGCCACATTGCGTGGACCCGGGCGCGCGAAAAGGCGCAGAAGGCAATGGGTGCGAAGTTCGATATCAAGCAGTTCCATGAAGTCTTGCTGGAAGGCGCGATGCCGCTTTCCATCCTTGAAAAGCGGATCGAAGAACGCACGGCAGCGGCGTTGAAGGCGTAACAAGAATTCTCTGCGCCTCTGCTGTTGCAAGGGCGCAGAGCTTAGCCCTCGACCATTTCTGCGAGTTCCAGCCAGCGTTCTTCCGCGGCGTCTTTTTCAGCGCGCACTTTGGCAAGGGACTCCATTAGCGCGTCGAACTTTTTGGGATCTTTGCTGTAGAGGTCCGGGTCGGCTAACTGCATTTCACCACGCGCGATAGCGGCATCGAGTTCTTCGATCCGCTTGGGCAGGATTTCGTAATCGCGCTGGTCTTT
>JADYXV010000253.1 GCA_020853995.1 Novosphingobium sp. | reverse complement strand
TCTTCATGTCGGCAATCGGGCTGTCGATCAGCTTGTCATAAGCAGCGCCAATCGGGAAGCGCCACAGCTTGTCGCCGCAGGTCTTGCCCGCTGTATCAAGCCGCGCCGCCAGCGCATCGTCATTGGCAAACATGCCGCCATATTCATGGCCCAGCGACACGATGATCGCGCCGGTCAGCGTCGCCAGATCGATGATCGTGGCGGGCGCATATTCCTTTTGCACCCATGTCAGCGCATCGCACAGCACCAGACGGCCCTCGGCATCGGTATTGATGACCTCGATGGTCTGGCCAGACATCGAAGTGACGACATCACCGGGCCGCTGCGCATTGCCATCAGGCATGTTTTCAACCAGCCCGCAGACCCCGATCACATCAGCCTTGGCCTTGCGCAGTGCCAGCGTCAGCATTGCACCTGCCACGGCGCCTGCACCGCCCATGTCCCACTTCATGTCTTCCATGCCCGCGGCAGGCTTGATCGAGATGCCGCCGGTGTCGAACGTCACGCCCTTGCCGACAAACGCGGTGGGCTTTGCAACATCCGCACCTTTCCAGCGCATCGCCAGAAGTTTGGGTTCGCGTACCGATCCTTGAGCCACGCCCAGCAGCGCGCCCATACCCAGCGCTGTCATTTCGGCAAGGCCCAGCACCAGAATTTCAACGCCGGTGCCTTCAAGCCGCGCTTTCACCCGTTCGACAAAGCTTTCCGGATAGATGACATTGGCCGGTTCAGTGACAAGTTCACGCGTCAATTCAACGCCTTGTGCCACCGCACTTGCCACCTCCCACGCCGTTGCCGTGCCTTCGGGTGCGTTCACCGCAATCACTTCGCCCAGCGACCGCTTCTGTTCATCAGTCAGCTTGGTGCGATAGACATCGTGCAGCCAGCCGCGCAGCCGTGCGCCCAGCAGAACTGCCGCAGCTTCGGCGCCCGAAAGACCCGCGCCGGTAAAATCGATCGCTAGCGCCGCTTCACCCGATGTCAGGTACTTTGCCGTCAACGCCGCCCCTGCCTTTTCCAGAGCAGGCAGCTTGTCCGCGCCCGAAGCCTTGCCCACGCCGACCAGCGCCAGCCGCACGACGCCTGCATCGCGGCTGACGAACGCTTCGAAAACCTGGCCTATCTTGCCCGTAAAGCGCGCCGCACCTGCACCTTCGCGCACGACCGCATCAAGATCGGCGGGCAGCGCATCCTGCGCGACCAGACGTGCCACAAGACGGGGTAACGGGGCATCGCTGGTACGGAAAACGACGTTCATCAAGGGCACTCCTGTCGGAAAAGACGACACACTTTGACGCAAACCTTGCGCAAAGGGGCATTTGTGTAATTGCAGTTAAGGTGCACTGGTGCGATAGGCAAGCGCATGCAACCCGCCCGGCGGCCGCAGCCGCAAGCCTTTGATCGACGCTTGCGTCTTGCGCACGTAACGCGAACAGCCCTCTGTTCGGCCTCTACACTTGTGTTTGGCGCATTTTCAGCAGCTTCCGCTTATGCACAGGACGGCCCTGCCCTTAATGCCGCTACGCCTGTCACGACGGCTGCACCACTTGCCGAATCATCTGCACAAGACCTTGTCCGGTTCGAAGCCGACAAGGTACGCTATGATAGCGAAAGCGAAGTGGTCACCGCAAACGGCGGCGTCGTGCTGCGGCACGTCGATCAGACCGTGCGCGCCGATAACGTGGTGTGGGACCGCAAAACCGGACAGATCATGGCCACCGGCAACATCCGCTTTGTCGATGTTGACGGCAACATCGTCTATACCGACAAGGTCGAACTGACCGACACATTCAAGGCGGGCGCGATCGAAGACCTGCTGATCGTCTTGCGCGCAGGCGGCAGGCTGGCTGCTGAAAGCGGCGCGCGCGATGACAACGGCAACATGACGCTGGATCAGGTGGCCTATTCCGGCTGCTCGGTCGAAGACGGCAAAGGCTGCGCAAAAAAGCCCAGTTGGGAAGTGACCGCTGCCCGCGTGTTCTTTGATGCCAAGGAAAAGCGGGTCAAATATTACGGCGCAACCCTGCGCATGTTCGGCATTCCCATCCTGCCGCTGCCGGGGCTTGGCCATACATCCGATTTCCGCGCGGAAAGCGGCCTGCTGATACCCGACTTCCGGCTGAGCGCGGCCAACGGCGCTGAAATCAGCGAGACGTGGTATTGGCGCATTGCGGACAACCGCGATCTGGCATTGACGGGCACGTTCTACACCGGTTCGTTGCCGATGCTGACCGCAAAGTACCGGCACCTGACCAATCTGGGTGCCTTCCAGATCACCGGTTATGCCACCCGAAGCGGGCTGATCCCGCTGGGCGCACCGATCAACACCACACCCACCGGCCAGCAATCATGGCGCGGCTATATCGAAGCCAACGGCAAATTGCAGTTCTCGCCAGAATGGAGCCTCACCGGCTATGGCCGTCTGGCGTCCGACCGCACTTTCCTGCGCCGCTATGATATCAGCCGCGATGACCGTTTGCGCTCCTCGCTGAATATCGAACGGATCGACGACAGCAGTTATTTCAGCATAGCAGGTTGGGCCACGCAAACCGTGCGCGTCAACGATCCGCAAGGGCTGGTGCCGCTAGCCCTGCCAGCGATTGATTACCGCCGCCGCCTGACGGTTGAAGGGCTGCCGGGCCGGTTTGAATTGCAGGCCAACAGCCTTGCCATCGTGCGTACTGCCGGACAGGACAGCCAGCGCGCCTTTGCCCGCGCACAATGGGATCTGCGCACGATCACGGGCTTGGGGCAGGAAGTTACGCTGACGGGCCTTGTGCGCGGCGATGTCTATCACAGTTCGGACAACGCGCTTACCGCCACGCCCACCTATCGCGGGCTGGAAGGCTGGCAGACGCGCGGCATCGCCACCGCAGCGCTTGACGTGAAATGGCCGTTCGTCGGCAGCCTGTTTGGCGGCGCGCAAGTGCTGACCCCGCGTTTCCAGGTGGTGGCCACCCCCGGCGTGCGCAACTTTGAAATCCCCAACGAGGATTCGCGCTCGGTCGATCTGGAAGACACCAACCTGTTCTCGCTCAACCGCTTTCCGGGGCATGACCGGATCGAGGACGGCGTACGCTTCACTTACGGCTTTGACTGGAGCTTCCAGCGCCCCGGCCTGCGCGTCACGACCACGCTGGGACAAAGCTATCGCTTGTCCAACCAGAACGCGCTCCTGCCCGAAGGCACCGGCCTCAGCCGCCGCACATCGGACTTCGTGGGCCGCACCACCGTGCGCTTTGGCGATATCGTCAAACTGACGCACCGCTACCGGCTGGACAAGGACAGCTTTGCCCTGCGCCGCAATGAAGCGGACGTGACGCTGGGCGATCATCGCCGCTATCTTGAAGCAGGCTACCTCAAGCTGAACCGCAACATCGCCAGTTCATTCGAGGATTTGCAAGACCGCGAAGAATTGCGCTTTGCCGCGCGCACGCCGATCACGCGGACGTTTTCGGTGTTCGGATCAACCATCATCAACCTGACCAATCGCAACGAAGACCCGACCGGTTCTTCAGACGGTTACCAGATGCTGCGCCACCGGCTGGGCGTTGCATGGACCGATGATTGCCTCGATCTGTCATTCACCTGGCGGCGTGATTACGTGAACATCGGCGATGCCGTGCGCGGAAACTCGTTCCAGATTTCGCTTTCGCTCAAGAACCTCGGGGTGAAATAGCCCGCCATCTTGCCCTTTTGCGCCCGATACGCCACTCATCGTGGGTTAAGCCGCTTGCGGTCACAAGCCCAAGAGTACCAAACGGCAGCCGTTTGAGCGCCAGTTCGACAGGACGATACCCCTGACTATGATGTCCAGACTGAAAATAACCCGCACGATTGGCACTGCCGCGCTCGCCTTCGGCATGGCTGCGGTCGCCGTCACTCCGGTATTGGCGCAGGGCGCAAATTCGCCGCTCAACATTCCGGCCAATCCGGTCATGTTCGGCAAGAACGATCCCAACGTCCGCCGCGCCACGGCCATCATCAATGGCGAGATTGTCACAGGCACTGATGTTGAACAGCGTCTGGCGCTCATTGTTTCGGCCAATGGCAACAAGGTGGATGGTGAGGAACTGGATCGTTTGCGCATGCAGGTGCTGCGCAACCTGATTGATGAAACGCTGCAAATCCAGGAAGCAAAAGCCGCCGATACCCCGGTGGACGATGCGCAGGTTGATGCCACTTACGATCGTGTGGCCACCCAGAACTT
>JADYXV010000252.1 GCA_020853995.1 Novosphingobium sp. | reverse complement strand
GTTGGCGAGTTTCGAAAAGCTGACCAATTCTGCCGATGCGATGATCAATGACGAAGGCCAGGGCCTTGCCAAGCAATTGCGCAAGACGCTTGTTTCAGCCGAGGGTGCGGCCAACGAACTGCAAGCGACGCTGAATGATGCACGGCCTGCTGCGCGCCAGTTGAACGAACGCACATTGCCAGCGGCGGAAGCTGCCATTCGCGATCTGCAGGCGACCACAAAATCGCTGCGCGAGGTGACGGACCGCATCAACAATGATGGCATTGGCGGCATTGTTGGTGGCCCCAAGCTGCCTGATTACAAGAACTAAGGAGGCGAGACGCATGTACGCCAAAACCCTGATTATGTTGGGCCTGTCTGCTGCGCTGGCAGGTTGCGTCAGCTTCGGCGCGAAAACGCCCGACACTTTGCTTTCGTTGCGTCCGACCAACGGACCTGCCGCAGGAGCGACCGCCAGCGGCACGGCTGAAACCGCGCTGGTTGTGCTGGAACCTGCCACTGATGCGCGGCTTGCCGTTACCCGCGTGCCAGTACAGATCGACGATGCCAACGTGGCCTATCTGAAAGAAACGATGTGGGTTGAACGGCCTTCGCGGCTGTTCCAGCGCTTGCTTGCCGAAACAATCCGCGCAAAAGGCACGCGTCTTGTGATCGAAAATGATCCGGGCTTCACCGGCCCGCAGCTTTCGGGGCGCTTGCTGGACATGGGTTATGACGTGCGGACCGGCTCTGTCGTGGTTCGTTTTGACGCGGTGAAAACTGCGGGCGGGGGCAAGATCGAGACCCGCCGGTTTGAAAGCGCGGTGCCGGTTACTGATGCCGAGGCGAAGTATGTAGGTCCGGCGTTGAACGAGGCGGCAAATACCGTGGCGCAAGCTGTGGCTGATTGGGTGGGCTGACGCTTGTTACATGGCGCGTCTGGCATGAACGCGAGGGTTTCAGTTTCGCGCTAGCTGCGCAAACTTTGCCGCAGCTGCAAAAGCCGCCGCCCGTTTGGCGCGCAGTTCAGCCGCCTCCCAGTCCTTGCCCCAAAGTTCCACCTGCCAGTCTTCCTCAAGATTGGCGGCATCCCACAATGCGTCAACATCAGCCTGTGCATCAAGTGCGGCCAGGCCGATTACCAGCGATGCAGCAAGGCCTGCGGTATTGCGGAGCGCCGCCAGTGCAAAGGCGTCCAGTGCAGCCAATTCTTCGCGCAACCGCTCCAGCGTTTCGGGCAGCTGCGGCTTGTGCATCACGCCTGAAATGCGCACGAACCGCACGCCAAGCCGTGTTTCGGCAGCTGTAAGCAGTGGCTCCCACATCAGCCGTTGGCGCGCGGCGAAGGGCTCGTCAGGCTCGGCCCGATAGCATAGTGTGTCAGTGGCGGCGTAAGGCAGCAAGCTGGCAATTGCCGCAGCGGGATCGGGTGCGACAACATCAATCGCATAGTCCGCCATATCGCGGAACAGGAACCGCGCCGGATCGATCTCATCACCCTGTTCGTCCCATTCCTGCGCCATGACTTCAGCCAGCGCGCGAGTCGGCACCACTTGGGGATGCGCGCTGACGGTTTTGATGGCGCGGCCGTCCAACTGTACGCCGAAACCTGCTTTGGTTTCAGCAACGGTCACTTCACGGTAAAAGCGCTTCATCCTCGGGGAGACCTCCAGCGGCGCGCAAGGAAGCGCGGCAGCGCATAGAATTCGAACAAGCCAAGAGCCGCCAGCCCATAGCCCGCTTCTTTGGGGATTGTACCAAGCCAGGCCGGTGTCTTGCCTGCAATCACCAGTACCGCCAGCAGCACCAGCAATGCACCGGACAGCCGCGCCAGTTGTAACATGGCAAAGCGCGTGGCCGCTGGATCGGGCTGGCTGGTCATGCGATGCCTTTCAGAAGCTCGCCAAGATGTGTCACGCTGGTGGCAACATCTGCAGCGCCTGCTTCAATCAATTCGTGTGTTTCGTGATAGCCCCAATCAACCCCGAGGCCGATGACCCCCGCGTTGCAGGCCATTGCGATGTCATAGACAGTATCACCGATCATCACAGTGCGCGCACGATCAGCACCGGCATCTGCAATACATTGTTCGATCATCGAAGGATCAGGCTTGGACGGATGGCGATCAGCCGTTTGTAATGAAACAAAGTGGCGGGTCAGCCCATGCGCAGCAAGGCAATGCGCAAGGCCCCGGTCCGATTTTCCGGTGGCCACAGCCAGTTGCCAGTTCTCGCCGGCCAGTTGCTCGATCAGGCGGGCAATGCCTTCGTAGAGCGGTTCTGCTACCGCACCTGCCGCACGCCGTGCGCGAAAGGCATCTTTGTAAAGCTGCGTAAGGTCCGCGTGAAGCGAATGCGCGCCTTGCGGGTGCAGTTGCCGCATAGCCTCGTGCAGGGAAAGCCCCACCACGCGGCGCGTGGCATGGCGTTCTGGCGCAACAAGCCCGGCTGCGGAAAACGCAGATTCCATCGCCGCGCAAATATCTGCCTGGCTATCCACAAGGGTGCCATCACAATCGAAGATCGCCAGTTTCATGGTGCCAACCTTCGCATAAGTTCGGCGATTGCGGGAGAGCCTTCTGTATCAATTATCCAGCTTTGCCCTTCGGCGGGCTTTTTGGCCGCGAGGAGGCAGAACGAGGAGCCGCTGGCTTGCGCACAGCCGGCTTGTCACTAACGGGCTTCTTGGCGGCAGGTTTGCGCACCGCGGGTTTCTTGTCGCCCAACGGCGGCTTGCCCACTGGCTTTGGCCCGGATCGGACAGGCGCACCCTCCACAGCCTTGCGCGGACCAGACTTGCGCTTGGGAGCCAATGCAGCCTCGGCCACAGCGCGCTTGCCGGTAGCCTTGCGCCCGCCGCCACCAGACGCGGTGCCGCCATCAGCGCGCTTGCGGCGTTCGCCGCGGCGTTCCTTGCGGTATTCCTTGGAATGCGCCTTGGCCGCGCGTTTCTGCATGGTCTTTTCAGAGATCGGCTTGATCGGATCAATCGCCAGATCGCCGTCTTCTTCATGGAAGCCAAGCTGCGCCATGCTTGCCGCGAAATGTTCGGGCAGGGGGGCGGTCACGTCGATCAGATCGCCCTCGGGGTGTTCGATCCGCAAACGTCGTGCGTGCAAGTGCATCTTGCGGCTGATGCTGCCGGTCAGGAATGCGGTTTGCCCGCCGTACTTGCCATCGCCCACAATCGGGTGGCCGATTGCCGCCATATGCACACGCAACTGGTGCGTACGCCCCGTCAGCGGTTGCAGTTCGACCCATGCGGCCGAATTGCCTGCGCGGCTGATAACGCGATAGCGGGTGCGGGCGGACTGCCCTTCGCCGCTTTCATCGACCATCATTTTTTCGCCGCCTGTGCCGGGCTGTTTGGATATCGGCAGTTCGATCATACCGTCCTTGATCTCGGGAATGCCGACAATCAGCGCCCAGTAGATCTTGCGCGCGGTACGGCCTGAAAAGCGCTTCGAGAAAAACGCCGCGCTGTTGGCCGAACGTGCCACCAGCAGCACGCCCGATGTGTCCTTGTCCAACCGGTGGACAAGGCGCGGACGTGCATCTGTTTCGCCCACAAACGCATCCAGCAGCCCGTCGACATGCTCGAACGTGCCGGTGCCGCCTTGCGTGGCAAGGCCGGGCGGCTTGTTGAGGATAATCGCAGCGCGGTCCTTTTCGAGAACCATCGATTCGGCCAGTTCGATCTGCGCGTCGGTCAAAGGCTTGCGTTCACGCTGGCCTTTGGGGCCGGGCACGATTGCGCCGCCGGGTGGTACACGCACGACCTGACCCTTCAAGACGCGGGTGTCCACATCGGCGCGCTTGCCATCCACGCGGATCTGGCCGGTGCGCGCCCAGCGCGACACGGTGGCAAAGCCGACTTCGGGCAGGTGCCGCTTGAACCAGCGGTCCAGCCGGACATCATTGTCGTCATGCTGGACGGTGAATTGGCGTACGTGATCGTCGCCTGTCTTCTTTGGTGCCTTGCTCATGCCACAGCCCTTGTAATGGAAAGGCCGATAAACAACCCTGCAATTCCTGCGATTACTGATCCAGCGGCGTAAAGCGCCGCCATTGCGAAAAACCCACGCTCGATAAGCAAGGCCGATTCGAGGCTAAAGGCGGAAAACGTGGTGAAGCCACCCAGTACGCCCACACCCAGCAGCAATCGCCAGGTCTCACCACCCGTACCGTGCCGAGCCAGCCATCCGGCAAGCATTCCCATCGTCAGACTGCCGATAAAGTTGATTGTAAAAGTGCCCCATGGGAACAAGGCGTCAGGGCCGGAAGCAACGCCAATCAGGCGTCCGGCGTGATAACGCAGCACCGCTCCGGTTGCGCCGCCAAGGGCAACCAGCGTCGAGGCTTGTAATGGCGAAGGTGGGTTCATGTCGCGCCCCTTAAACCGACTGGCCGACAATTGCACGACTTTGCTTGCCTTTGCTGCCCGATTTGGGTAGTGGCCCGCGGTCCGAGCCGGTCCTGTTGGATTCGGCACGTTAAGTATTTCTTGGATTTCAGGTAACTCCCGCAGGCATAGCGGGCTCTTGCCATTTGATTGAGGTGTAGCGGTTTATGCAGATTCTCGTTCGCGATAACAATGTCGACCAGGCCCTTCGTGCGCTCAAGAAGAAGTTGCAGCGCGAAGGTGTGTATCGCGAAATGAAGCTGCGCCGTCACTTTGAAAAGCCATCGGAAAAGCGCGCTCGTGAAAAGGCAGCTGCTGTTCGCCGCGCCCGTAAGCTTGAGCGTAAGCGTCAAGAACGCGACGGCGCGAAGTAGGTTGATCGGGAGGGGCAACTCTCCCATCTAACCACTTGCCGCGTTGGCCCCGCTGGGCCAAGAGGGGCGCCGTCATTGCGGCGCCCTTTTGCACATCCGGTTATCCCGAATCACTCGCGGGCAATCGTCTGGTGCGAATCGCGCTTCCATCGGGGTCACCCAAAGGGGAAAACATGTCGGAAATCACCCGCGTTCCGTTGCAGCCTGTTGCCAAGGGTTCACTCACCAAGATCTGGCTCGGCGTAATTGCAGCCGTGCTTGTAGGTTCAGGCGTCGCTTATGCCACGCGCTATGAAGGCGTATCGATCGAAACCGTCACGGCGGGCACCGGTGCTTCGCCGACCAAAAGTGACGTTGCGCTGATCAATTATGTCGGACGCCTTGCCAATGGTAAGGAATTTGACCGTGGTGAACGTGCTGTCCTGCCGCTGGAAACCGTCATCCCGGGCTTTGCCGAAGGTCTGGGCAAGATGCAGAAGGGCGGCAAGTACGTCCTCGAAATTCCGTCCGACAAGGCTTACGGGGCGGTGGAAAAGCGCAACCCGCAAACCGGGGAAGTCGTCATCCCTGCCAACAGCGATCTCGTATTTGAAATCGAACTGATTGATTACAAAAGCGCAGCCGAGCTTGAACAGCAGCGCGCCATGATGGAGCAGATGCAGAAGATGCAGGGCGGCGCAGGTGGCGCTCCGGGCGAAATGCCGCAGGGTATGCCACAGGGCGTGCCAATGCCAATGCCGGTGCCTGAAGGCGCTCCGCAACCGTAATCTGCCGGGGGAGGGGCCGTTGGGGTCTCGCCTCGGCTTGAAGCACGCCGCGCGCTCTGGTAGCGCGCGGCGTCTCCATTTTATCCGCGCGAAAGTATCCGACCATGTCCGTAGATACCGCCACCGTGGCCAAGATCGCCTCGCTGGCCCGCATCAAGGTTTCCGACGCTGAACTTGCAGCGATGGTGCCCGAATTGAACGGCATCCTCGCCTGGGTCGAGCAACTCAGCGAAGTTGACGTGACCGGCATCGAACCGATGACCGCCGTCATCCCCAACACGCAACGTCTGCGCGCTGATGTTGTCAACGCCGATCCATTGACCGGCGGTGACATGCGCGATGCGGTTCTTGCCAATGCTCCTGCGCCTGAACACGGTTTCTTCGGCGTGCCAAAGGTGATCGAATGATCCGCAGTTCCAACATCCTTCGACAGGCTCAGGATGAGCGGGTCTTGGATTACTCTCAGTTTCCGCTCGTGCTGAGCTTGTCGAAGCACCCGCGCC